>NZ_CAKJTP010000192.1:0-5191 GCF_917627335.1 Protofrankia sp. CiT1
GCCGGTCGGCGCGGGGGAGGGCGGCCGGGGCGATCCAGGTCCCGGCGGGGTGGGCGATCCGTGCCAGGAGCGATCCGAACGCGTCGAGCTCGCGTTCGGAGGCCGCCAGCGTCGCTGGCGCACGGGCCGCCAGCAGCGGTGTGATGATTGTCAACAGTTCGCGGGTGCCGTCCACATTCGCCGCGGCCGTTGCCAGCGTTGTGTTGCTGCCCTGGTCGGCGGCACCGGTGAGCTGGAACTCGAGGGTGTTCTCGAGAATTTCATGGCTGCGCAGGGCCAGGTCGTTCGGATCGAGTTCCTGGGTCGGGAAGGCCTTGGCGAGCGCACTGACGGCATCGGCGAGTGTCGCGGCGGACGCCTTCAACGAGTCCACCGATTCGCCGTGCCACAGCCCGTGCTCGACGCGGTGGAACCCGGCGAAGTCCGGGTCGCTGACGCCGTCCGGCAGGCCGGCGGGCTGGCCGTTGACCGACGCGTCGAAATCGCCGAACGTGCCGTAGGCGGCGCCGAGGCGTTCGTAGCTGAGATGGGCCGGGAGCCAGTCGCGACGGGCCGCGTCGAGGTCACCTGACTCGATGTCAGCCCGGAGCGTGTCGGTGTCGCGTTGCAGCGTGGCCAGGCCGGCGGTGACGAACGCCCGGTAGGCCTCCACCGGTGCCTTCACGGTCTCCTCGGTGACCGGGATGATCGCCTGCCCGCCAGCGCTCGACCCGGCTACCCGCCGGCTCGCCGAGACGACGGGCTCCCCGCCGTCGGACAGGCACTGCCAGGCATAGGTGCCGCCACCGATGGTCACGGACAGTGTCCGGCTGGTGCCCGGCGCGAGCAGTTCGATCTCGGCGTGGATCGCCCCGTTTGCCGGGTCGATGAAGCGTATCTCCATGGCCTGCCCGCCGGTGTTGCGGACAGTGAACATCATGCGACCCGGATGCGGAGCCTCCCAGGCGGTGACGCAGGAAGTGGAGGTCGCCTCGATCGTCGTGCCACCAGCTGGGGCGGACGGGCCGAGGGCGAGGATGGCGCCGCCAGCGGCAACGGCCGGCACCGCCACCAGGGCCGCTGGGAGTACCCACCGGGGCACCCGCCGTGAGCTGGTAGCCGCTGGTGCTGGTGCTGGTGCTGGTGCTGGTTCGGCTGGCGCCGGCTGGGGCACCTCGGCCCCGGCGGCTGCCGGCACAGCGGCGGATGCCGCCGGGGCGGGGCGGACACCCCGGACGAACAGGACCATGACCGGGATCAGGTAGCCGAGATAGCCGACGACCTGGAGCACGCTCATGCGTGGCGTGATGTTGAAGATGCCCTCGATGAGCCTGGAGTACCACGAGCTCGGGTCGATGGTGGTGCCGAGGTTGAACGCGGCCGCGTCGATGCCGGGCAGGATGCCGCTCTCCTGGAGGTCGCGTAGGCCGTAGCCGGCCACGCCGGACGCGATCACAATGAGCCCGATGCCGGTGAGCGTGAAGAATTTCGTCAGGTTGATCTTCACGGCCCGCCGGTACATGCCGACGCACAAACCGGTGGCGAGCGCGAGGCCGGCGCAGGCTCCGAGCAGCGGAGCGACCGATTCGGACGCGCCGCGGGTGGTCGTCCAGACGAACAGGGACGTCTCCAGCCCCTCCCGGGCGACGGCCAGGAACGCGGTGATGATCAGCGTGCCCGGCCCGAGTGCCAGGGCAGCCGTGATCTTTTCGCTGATCTCACTGGACAGCGCCCGCGCCGAGCTGCGCATCCAAAAGATCATTATGGTGACGAACCCGACCGCGACCAGGCTCAGGATGCCGCTGAACGCTTCCTGGGCCTTGGTCGACAGCTCGGTGGCGGCGAAGGTCAGGACGGCGCCGAAGCTCGCGGAGAGCGCGACAGCGGCCAGCACGCCCGTCCAGACCTGGGGCAGGCGTGCCCGCTCGCCGGCACGCACAAGCGTGGCAACCAGAATCGAGACGATCAGGCCCGCTTCCAGGCCTTCTCGTAACCCGATGAGCAGGTTCGGGACAACCTCACTCCACACGCCTGATACCTCCGTGATCGCTGATGTCGACCTAGCGGAGGTTATCAGAAGTATAAGTAAACTTCACTTAATTAGAGAGCATCATCAGGTTTCAAGTGAGATCAGAAGACGGCTGCCTGTCTGGTCAGCCGGGCGGCGGGTGTGCGGATGGGCGCACTCTCCGCGGGCGGCCCCGTCTGGACATCATGACTGATCATGATGCCTGGTGGGCTGCCCCGATGTACGGGATGTCATCCCGCGATGGTGCGCTCAGAGCGCCAGTAAGAACGTTGTAACGCTTTTTTGTCAAGCTTCCCCATGGCGTTACGGGGAAGCTCTGCGAGCATTTCGTATGATTTGGGGCATTTGTACGACGCGAGTGACAGCCGGCAGAAGCGGTCGAGCTCGCCTGGGCCCGGCGGTTCTCCACGGGGCACGATCAGCGCCCGTAGCGTCTCGCCCAGGTCCGCGTCAGGCACACCGATCACGGCCACGTCCGCGACCGCCGGGTGGTCGGCCAGCACACGTTCGCACTCGGCCGGGTAGAGATTCACCCCACCGGAGACGACCATGTCCGCGAGCCGGTCGGTGATGTGGACGTACCCATCCGCGTCGACGAAGCCGATGTCGCCGAGCGTGAACACACCGGGCGCGAGGTAGGCGGCCGCGGTCTTGACGGGGTCGCCGTGATAACGAATGCCCCGGTCGGCTGGGGCGCGAAAACCCAGCACACCTATCTCGCCGGCGCCCACCGGCGCGTTGTCCGCGTCGAGGACGACCGCCTCGAACGGTGGTACGCACCGCCCGACCGACCCGGGCCGGGCAAGCCATTCGTCGCTTGTGATACGGCAGACAGTGCCCGCCTCACTGCCTCCGTACGACTCCACCAGCACCGGCCCGAACCAGTTGATCATTGCCCGTTTGGTGTCGGGTGGGCAGGCCGAGCCGGTGTGGGAGACACTGCGCAGGCTGGTCACGTCGTAGCGGTCGCGTACGTCCGCGGGCAGGGCGAGCAGCCGGGCGAAGTGCGTCGGGACCAGCACCGATGACGTCACCCGGTGGGCCTCGATGAGCCGCAGCACATTCTCCGCGTCGAACCGGCCGAGGATGACCACGGGCTGCCCGGACAGCAGATGGCGCAGGCAGCTGAGCGGGCCATTGTGCGCCAGCGGCCCGACCACGAGATGCGGGCCGGGCGGGAAGGCCGAGCGGGCAGCCAGCGCGGCGGCATAGCCGGCCGCGGTGCCGGGGGTCGGCGCCGTCCAGCGCACCTCGGTGCCCCGCGGCCGCCCGGTGGTGCCGGATGTGTAGACGAGAGGCGGCCGGGCGGGCCGGCTGGCGATGGCCGGCAACGGCCGGTCGCTACCCGTCCAGTCCGGCCAGTCCGTCCAGCCGGGGTGCTGTCCGGGGGAGACGCCGTGGACAATTACGGCACGTAACCGCGCGGACGTGGCGGCCCTGGCGATGCCCTCGCGGCCAGCCGGCCCGGCGACGGCGGCCACCGCGCCGGCGTCCACGAGCAGGTCGGCGAACTCACCGGCGGTGAGCTGGCGGGACAGCGCCACGGTGCCGACCCCGGCGCAGATGCCCGCGGCATGCGCGACAAGGGTTGGGATGAGGTTCTCACCGGTGACGGCGACCCGCGCTCCGTCACCGTCCGCGACGGCAAGCATCTCGGCAGCCACGGCGCGTACCTGGTCGGCGAGCTCCGCCCACGTGAGCCGGCTGGTGTCGTCGACGAGGGCGACACCAGCCGGCTCACGCCGTGCCCGCGCACCGATCCCCACCAGCTCCAACGGACCTCACCGCCCCGCTTCTCACGTCTGCCGGCTGCGTGCTTGCCGGTCATGTCGAATGTAGACCCATAACTGTAAGAGCAGTCAAGAAACAGTTCCGGGTTCCGCCGCGGGCGCCGCGGGCGGGGCGGGCGGGGCGGGCACTCCTGCGGCGGAGGCCAACGACAAATACCGGCTATGAGTCTGGTGTGGGGAGGCATCTCTTACTAGAGTCCATTTCGACAAACTCCCGGATGCTCGGACGGCACAGCGGTCCGCTGTGCGCGGCCGCCGGGCCAGGCAGAGAGGGGCAGGCATCATGACGCGAGCCGTCGCGGCCGACCAGAGCGCCCGGCCCGCCCAGCCCGCGGCCGTCGCCGCCACCAACGCCCGCGTCGGCACCAACGCCGACGCCGGTGCCAGCGCCGACGCGGGCGTGCTCCTGGACCTGCACCGCCGGATGGTGCGCATCCGGGTGTTCGAGACCGAGGCCGGTCGGCTGATGGAGGCCGGCACGCTGCCCGGTTTCCTGCATCTCTACGTCGGGCAGGAGGCGGTCGCCGCTGGCGCGATCAGCACGCTGCGGGACGAAGACCAGATCACCTCCACCCACCGCGGGCATGGCCATGCGGTCGCCAAGGGCGCGGACTTCCGCCGGATGTTCGCCGAACTGTATGGCCGGGTCGACGGCTACTGCCACGGCCGGGGCGGGAGCATGCACATCAACGACCTGTCGATCGGCATGCTCGGCGCGAACGGGATCGTGGGCGCGGGCATCCCGATCGCGGTGGGCGCGGCGTTCGCCGGCGCCTACCGCCGCGACGGCACCGTCGCGATGGCCTTCTTCGGCGACGGCGCCTCCAACATCGGCAGCTTCCATGAGGCGGCCAACCTCGCCGCCGTGCTGCGCCTGCCGGTGGTGCTCGTCTGCGAGAACAACGGCTATGCCGAGTTCACCCCGCAGGCCCGGCACATGCTGCTCACCGACGTTGCCGATCGCGCGGCGGCCTACGGCATGCCGAGCGAGATCTGCGACGGTATGGACGCGGCCGCGGTCCGGGCGGCCACCCTGCGCGCGGTGGAGCGGGCCCGCTCCGGTGGCGGCCCGACGCTGGTCGAGGCCAAGACCTACCGTTACTACGATCATCAGGGCGTCAAGGGCCTGCGCATCCCGTACCGCACCCAGCAGGAGATCGACGCCTGGAAGGAACGCGACGCGATCAAGCTGCTGGAGAGCGGGGCCACCGCGGCCGGCACGGTCGCGCCGGAGCGTTTTGCGGAGATCTGGGCGCGGACCAGGGCCGAGGTCGCCGCGGCGATCGCCTTCGCCGCGGCGAGCAGTGAGCCGGACCCGGCTGACATCGCCCGGGATGTCTACAGCGTGTGATTCCTACGGCATGTGACGCCCACGACGACCAGCGGTGAAAGG
>NZ_CAKJTP010000192.1:5637-6835 GCF_917627335.1 Protofrankia sp. CiT1
AGCTCCACGGCCGATGACACGCACCCTGACCTACGTCAAAGCGTTCAACGAGGGCCTCGCGCAGGTCATGCGCGCCGACGACGACGTGTTCGTGGCCGGCGAGGATGTCGCCGGCTACGGCGGGGTCTTCCACATGTTCGACGGGCTGCTGTCGGAGTTCGGGCCGCGCCGTGTTGTGGACACCCCCATCTCCGAAGCGGCGATCATCGGCCTCGGTGTGGGCGCCGCCGCCCGTGGCCTGCGGCCGGTGTGCGACCTGATGTTCATGGACTTCCTCGGCGTCTGCATGGACCAGGTGGTCAACCAGGCGGCGAAGATGAAGTTCATGTACGGCGGCTCGGTCAGCGTCCCACTCACGATCACGACCGCGGCGGGCGCCGGGCTCAGCGCCGCCGCGCAGCACTCCCAGAGCCTGGAAGCATGGCTCGCGCACACCCCGGGCCTCAAGGTGCTCATGCCCGCCACCCCGGTGGACGCCAAAGGGATGATCGTCTCCGCTGTACGCGACGACAACCCGGTCATCGTGATGCTCAACAAGGCGCTGCTCGGATCCAGGGGCGAGGTGCCCGAGGAGATCTACGAGGTGCCGATCGGCACGGCCGCCACGCTGCGCACCGGTGACGACGTCACCGTCGTGGCCCTGGGCCGGATGACCGTCGAGGCGCTGGCCGCCGCCGAGGAGCTCGCGGCCGAGGGCGTCTCGGTCGAGGTCATCGACCCCCGCACCGTGCAGCCGCTGGACAGCGAGACGATCGTGCAGTCGGTGGTGCGCACCAACCGGGTGCTCGTGGTGCACGAGGCTGTACGGTTCGGTGGCATCGGCGCGGAGATCGCCGCGCAGGTCCAGGAGGCCGCTTTCGACTACCTCGACGCGCCGGTGTCGCGCCTGGGCGCGCCGTTCACCCCGGTGCCGTTCAGCCCGGTGCTGGAGCGGGCGTACATCCCCGACCGCACCCGGATAGCCGACGGCTGCCGCCGGCTGCTCGCCCGAGGCTGACGCCATGGCTGTCGAGGTGCTGCTGCCCAAGCTCGGGCTGACGATGCGGGAAGGCACGATCACCGAGTGGCTCGTGCCGGCCGGTGGTCTGGTCCGTCCCGGTGATGTGATCATGAGGCTCGCCACCGACAAGGTCGACGCGGATGTCGAGGCCGAGGGGGAGGGACTCTTCCATCCGGTCGTCGCGGCCGGGGCCACGCC
>NZ_CAKJTP010000193.1:0-6375 GCF_917627335.1 Protofrankia sp. CiT1
CCGTACGAGGCGGCCGGGTGGTACCGCGGCCCCGCCGCCGGACAGCGCTCGTGGTCGCGGGCGGCGGTGTCGCCGTGGTGGCCGTGCTCGGCGCGGTGCTGGCGCTGGCGCCGCGTGGTTCGGGTACGGGGGGCAACGTGAAGGTGGCCGACATCCTGCCGAAGTCCGCCGTCGGGCTCGGCGATGACACGCTGGTCTACTCCAGCGAACAGAACGGCACGAAGGCCGTCTACAGCCTGCAGGTCGGCGCGGACGGCCCGGTGGGGCCGCCACGGCCGCTGACCCGCGACGCGCGGCCGGACACGCTCCCGGTGATCGTCGGACCGAAACGCAGGACCGTCCTCTACACGGTGGGTGACTCCTCCCCCAGCCTGAAAGCGATCGCCGCGGACGGCAGCGTCGGCCCGATCTCGCTTTTCGGCTCCGGCCCGGCAGCGGACATCCAGATCGCGCAGGACGCTCGGGCATCGGTCGATCCCACCGGGAGGTTCATCGTCATCAAGGCCGACATCGGCCCGAACGACGGCACCGCCGGCCTCTACGTCATCGCGATGGACGGGTCGAGCGTCCGGCAGCTGGGCGTGCCCGCCGGGGCCACCGACCCGTCCTGGTCCCCGGCGGACAACCGGATCGTCTACTTCGTCAGCGAGAACGGGAGCAACGGCGGCAAGCTGTTCAGCATCGACGCGTTCGACACCGCCGCGACGCCCACCCAGCTCACTGACGGCAGGAACGGCCTTGATGCCGACCCGTGCTGGTCACCGGACGGCAAGAGGATCGCGTTCCGCCGCAGCGCCGGGACGAACCTCGCCGAGATGGACATCTACGTCATGGACGCCGCCGGGGGCACACCGACACAGCTGACCGAGGCCCCCGGTCAGGAGCAGGACCCGTCGTTCGCGTCCGGCGACAACAAAAAGATCACCTACACCGCCCAGCGGCCCGGCGACACCAACCGCGAGATCTACGTGACGGATGCGAACCGCCTCGACGACGCCCACGCACAGCGACTGACCACGTTCACCGGCCTGGACGCCACCCCCCGCTGGCAGTCCGGCTGATCCGGGCTCCGGCTGGGCCGCCAGCGGGGGAACAAGGGGGAACAGGAGCCCTCCAGCGGCTCAGCGGGCCGCCTGTTCGGGCTTGCGCTTCTTGACTGTCTTCGGGTCCATCCGGCGGATCAGGAAGGCGGTCACGATGACGCAGATCACGCCGATGCCCACGCCGGCACCGATATCGGTGAAGTAAGCCGACGAGGTGTGATCGAAGAACGGGTCGACGACCACCTTGCTGTTGATCAACTTGCCATCGGGACGGAGGACACCGGCGAGGCTGATCCGGTTGAGGTCACCGACCGAGGACAACCCGGCAAAACCCCAACGGGCCGGCGCGATCACGCTGACCTGCTCCAGGCCGGGCTTGCCGTGAACCGGCAGGATGCCGCCGCTGAACACAAGCTGTGCCATGGTAAGAAGCACGAGCAGCGGCATGGTCTTGTCCGCGTTGTCGACCAGCGCGGAGATGACGAGCCCCAGCATGGCCGAGGACAGCGAGACCACGATCACCGCGATCAGGCACTCGGCGAGGGAGTTCCCGAGCGCGACCCCTTCGTCGGGCGCCCGGCCGACCAGCGCGATCAGGGTGAACGGGATGGCTTGCAACGTAGTGATCAATGTCAGGACGAGGATCTTCGAGCCGATGTAGGCGGTGCGGGACAGCCCGATCGCCCGCTCTCGGCGGTAGATCGCCCGTTCCTTGACGATCTCCCGGACCGAGTTCGCCATGCCCATGAAGCAGGCGCACAACACCATCACCAGCAGGATCGTGGCGGCGTCCGCGTTCGGCGAGCCGTCCCCGGGGAGGGTGAAACTACCGGGTATGGCACGCGGTATGAGCCCGAGCAGAAACGGGAACACGACGATGAGCCGCAGGTAGGACCGGTCGGACGCGACCACCGCCAGCGTCCGCCGGCTTAAGGTGATCAGCTGGGAGAACACCGACTGCTGGCGGATGCTCGGCAGTTCCTCCGGCGCGGGACGGGCCGAGGGCGCGGTGACCGACGCCGGCACGTAGTAGCGCGACTGGCGGAACCGAGCCGCCGACTCCGCTCCCGCCGTGGCCTCCAGCATCAGGAAGACATCCGGGTAGTCCTTCTTCGCGAAGAAGGACAGGGCGTCGCGCGGCGGGCCGAAGTAGGCGACGTACCCGCCGGGGGCGAGCACCAGAACGTAGTCACACAGGTCCAGCTGGGCCACGCTGTGGGTGACGACGACGACCGTCCGCCCGTCGTCGGCAAGCTTGCGCAGCGACTCCATGACGTTCTTGTCCATGCCCGGGTCGAGTCCGGAGGTCGGCTCGTCCAGGTAGAGCAGGGTGGGCTTGGTGAGCAGTTCCAGCGCGACGCTGGTGCGCTTGCGCTGCCCACCGGACAGCTTGGCCACCTGGGTGCCGGCGTGCTGGGTGAGCCCGAGTTCCGCGATGACCTCGTCCACCCGGGCGCCGCGTTCGGCCTTGGTCGTGTCCGGCGGGAAGCGCAGCTCAGCGCCGAACTCCAACGCCCGCCGCACCGTCAGGGTGGTATGGAGCAGATCCTCCTGGGGGACGTACCCGATACGGCGGCGGAGCTCGTCGTACTCGGAGTACATGTCCCGGCCGGCGTAACGCACCGTGCCCTTGTCCGCCGGACGGAACCCGGTAAGGGCGTTGAGCAGCGTGGATTTGCCCGCACCGCTCGGCCCGACCACCGCCAGCAGCGCCCGGCCGGGCAGCCGGAAGGTCATGTCGTGCATGAGCTGTTTCTGGCCGGCCCACACGTTCAGGCCGTCAGCCTCGAAACTGACGTCCCCGGAGTCGATGTACTCGACGAGCTCGTCGTCGACGAGCTGGAAGACATGGTGACCGACAGCAATCACTGCGCCCTGCGGCAGCTTCTCCCGGACGATGCGCTTGCCGTTGACGAAAGTGCCGTTGGCGGAGTCGAGGTCCGCGATCTCCACCTCGCCGGGGCCGTCCCCGCTATGACCGACGTACAGCTCCGCGTGCCGGCGGGACGCCAACAGGTCGCCCACGACGATGTCGTTCCCGCGGGAGCGCCCGATGGACATCGTGCCGGGATGCAGCCGGTAGGCCGTCTGGCGTTCGTGCTCGCGCTCAAGGTCGTGTGCGCCGGAGTCATCCAGAGCCTGCGGGCGCTGCCTCGGCAGCTGCGGTCCGGGCTCGTAGTTGGTGCTCTCCCGCAGCATCGTCGGCATCTCGAAATGCGGATCATCGAACCGGGGGAGGACCTCGCGGCTGGCGGGCGCCTCCGGCCGGACGACGACCTCCGGCCCGGTCGGGGTGCCGAGCCGGAACCGGATCTCGCCGTTCACATCCACGCGCTGCACACGCTCGCCGTCGAGCCAGGTCCCGTTGGAACTGATGTCCCGCACGGCCCAGCCCGCCCCGACCGGCTCGATTAACAGATGACGGCGGGACACCCGGCTGTCGGGCATGACGAAGTCGGCCGTGCGAGCACGGCCGACAACGAACGGCTGGCCGGCAGGCACGGTGGCCACGTTGGCGCCGCTGACGACTCTCAGGGTCGTCTGCACGTGTTTCCCCCTTCAGGACGGGACACAGGCCGGATGCCCCGCCGAACTACTTCGACATGGATCGTCCGATCTTGCGGGTCGTCCGGATCGTAGCGCCGCCCACGGACCGTGATCTAGGCCGGGGTGGGCCAATCACGCGGACACGACGCAGAGGGGCAGACTGCGCGGTGTCGGTCATGGCCATATCAGGCATGTCCGGAGACGACCGGCTGTCAGTCGGACACTATCCGGCACGGATCGAGGATCTCGCATAACCCGCGCGGCGGTCCGGGAACTGTCGCCGATTCGACCAACATCGGTTCAGGAACCGGCAGGAAGGACGACATCAACGGCTGAGGCCAGCACCGCGATACCGTTCTTACCGGCGGTGGCGCTCTCGATCCGCAGGTTGAACGGCAGCCCGGCGATCGGCAACGGGATCGCCGGTAGCGCCAGCCCCCCAGGCAGAACCAGGATGAGGTTGTTGTCCTTGACGGTGAAACCCGTTTCGATCGCCTGCGGACCAATGATCGAACTCAGGAATGGCACGTTCACGGTCACTTTGACCTTGCCATCACCGGCGGGCGCCACCTGTACCTTGCCGATCGACAAATTCAGGCCCGCCAGATATGTGTTGAGATCGCTATAACTGATCTGTACAGCGGCGGTCACCTTGTCGACCGGAACTTCCCCCACCTGGTCACGGATCGCGTCACCGAACGGTACGTGAACCCCCTGGAGCCTGGCTTTCACCTCCGAGATACGCGGCCCAGGTGTGGAGATACCCGTCACCGTCACCCGCAGGTCGTCGTACTTGCCGAACAGGACCTGGGTAAGGAACGGAATGCCACCAATACTGACATCGGTAACCCTGGGTGGTGTGACGGTCGGATCCTTGCTGGTTTGGGTGATAGCTGCCTCCGCCTTCACCTTCATCTGGCTTTCGGCGATCGGCACCGCCGCCCGGTCGGCCACAACCAGCAGAGCGAGCAACACGATCACTGTGATGACCGGCCAGCGCCGCCGTCGGCGGCGGCGGCGCGGGGCGGCTGGCGAGGCCATCACGCCGATCGGCTCGACCGGCGGCGGGACGGGGGGCCGCCGCGCCGGGTCAGCCTCGGCCGGGTACTCGGTGGCATCGTCGGCCGGCTGGAGCGGCTGGGCGGAGCCGGCCGGGTAAGCGTCGGCCGGGTAGGCATCGGGCGGATAGGCATCGCCGGGTCGTGCCCCGACCCGGCGGGTGTCCTGAGCGGTCCGGTCCACCGGCTGGGCCGGACCGGGCCATGCCTGCGGGGGCTGGCCAGACGGACGGAACGAGTCCGCCGGTGGGGGTGGGGCGCTCGGACCGACCTTGGCACGGCGCGCTCCGGGATGCCCGCCGGTGGCACCGCCCGCGCCCGCCGGCGGGAGACGACGGGTGGACTCCTCTGCTTCGCCGCCCCGGTTCACGCCGTCGTCAGGTCCGCTTGTCACGGGACGAATCGTCGCACGATCGGCTGGTCCTGGCACGGACTGGGTCGCGCGCCTGGGCCAGCCGAGGCCTGGGCCGGCCCAGGCGTCAGCCGTCGCCGAACAGCTGCGGCGCCCGGTCGGGCGCCTTCGGCGGGACAAGGCGGAACACCGATCCGCGCGGGGCCGCGTAGACATTCCAGAAGTGGTCGGCCACCGCCTCCGGTATGAGCGGGCCAGCGGGCGCGACCCGGGCCTCCAGCACCACGGTCCGCAGCCGGATTCCGCGCGCCTGGAGCACGGGCGCAAGCGATGTCCCGAGCGCGAGCAGGCCGGCCTTGCCGATGGCGAGGGCGAGGCGGCCGGCGGCCGGCTCGGTGCGCGGCCCGGCCGCGGTCAGCAGCACACACGCCGAGGGACGATCGGCAAGCAGCTCCGCGGCGGCCTGCACAACAGTGAGCGCGCCGGTCACGTTGACCGCCAGCGTCTGGTTGACCGTTTCCGCCGGCACGGACAGCGCGGTGCCCCGGATGCTCAGCTTCGCGTTGTAGACGACGGCCGTCAGGCCGCCGAGAGCGTCCGCGAGTGTGCCCAACGCCGCGGTGACGGCGCCCGGTTCGGTGACATCGGCGACCTCGCCGAGCAGCGCGACATCGTCGCTGGCGAGGTCCGCTTCGATCCGCCCGACGGTGTCGGCCGACCGGGCGATCACGCCGAGCGCGAAGCCCTCCCGGGCGAACCGGCGCAGGAGCTGGGCGCCGAACGCCCGCCCCGGTCCAACGATGACCAGCGCCCGCTCCTCCTGCCGCATGCGCTTACGGTAGGAGAATTCCGGGATTGAGGATCCCCGCCGGGTCGAGAGTGTCCTTGACCGAGCGAAGTACCGCCAGCCCGATGTCACCGATCTCCGCCGCGAGCCACGGCTGATGCTCGGTGCCGACGGCGTGATGATGGGTGACCGTCCCGCCCCCGTCAACGATCGCGCGGGTGGCCGCGGCCTTCACCCTCCCCCAGCGCGCCACCGGTTCGTCGGGCTGGGGACACACGACGGTGAAGTACAGTGACGCGCCGGTCGGGTAGACGTGCGAGATGTGGCACATGACCACCCCGGGCACATCCTCGGCGGCCAGCGCCGCGGCGATCGCGTCCCGCACCCCGGCATACAGGCCGGGCAGGGCCGACCAGAAGCCGGCCGTCTCCAGGGTCTCGGCGAACATCCCGGCGTCCAGCAGAGCGTCACGCAGGTACGGGCCGTGAAAGCGGCCGCGCAGCCACTCGGCGCCGGCATCGTGCCCCAACGCGGCCGCCCCGGCGGCGCGCAGCAGCTCGCCGACCTCGGCCCGGCGCGCGGCGACCC
>NZ_CAKJTP010000194.1:0-934 GCF_917627335.1 Protofrankia sp. CiT1
GATGACTCTAAATCGCTATATTATATTTTGAATTGTTTCTTGAGATCTTCATGTGAGATTATGAATAATTTTTGATTTTTATCATTTATCCGTTCTCGAAATATTTAAAAACTCCTGTCGGGGAGGCGCCGGTGAGAATTAGCCAAGATGCCGGTGAGCCGCCGGTGGAAGAAGCCGCTCCGCTCTGCTGGCAGAGTGCCATGAATGCGTTGTTTGGATTTCGATTGGTAACAGCTGGTCAGAAGACCGGTGTGGTGGCTCCGTGCAGAATACAGCTGTTCGGGAATGTCTTCCGCCAGTGGACGACCCGACCAGCCCAGTAGCCGTCGGCGGTTGCTGTGACAGGGTCATAGATGAATGGACAGATTGCCCCCGGATCTCCTTGAAGCCTGCCAAGGTCACCGCCAGCATTCGCGATAGCTTTACACGCCGGGCCCGGGTTGGGATGGGTTGTCGCGCTGTTCGGCGGACAGAACAGCGTGACCGGTGTGGCGCCAACGTATGGTGATTCGCCCTTGGCAACGGTGAGGATCAACGCCCCGGTCGTACGAGCCACTGGGCTGGCTGTGGCTGCAAACGTTGGAGCGGTGGCCGCACCGGCGAGCAGTAATGATGTCACGGCAAGTAAGACCCAACGGGCAAGGTTCCTTTTCGCCGTCACAATAACCTCCTCCATCGTGATCGTCGATTCTCCCGCCGAGAACGTGACCCTCGACGGTGCTGCGACGCGGAAGGTGAGTCACCGGAAAATGGTCCGGAAGGTCCAGGGCTGTAGCCATATCCCTGTAACTCTTACGGTACGTTATGTTACAGGCCAAATTCATGTACATAGGTTTTATGTGTCAGAAAAATGACATCGAACATTATCCAGAAGTCGGATCGTAATCCACGTTGCTGTGTATGCGCGCCGCTTCGCCCCTTCCGGCCAAGGTTC
>NZ_CAKJTP010000194.1:1578-3980 GCF_917627335.1 Protofrankia sp. CiT1
CGGGCAATGCTCACCGGCGCCCGAATGAGGTGAGTCCAGTGGGCTCCAGAATCCCGATATGGGCGGTGACCTGTGCGTTTGCCTGTAGCGCTGGGGTCGCGTCGACCAGTCGGATTCTCATGGTACAATCCCCGCCCTCTGCCCTGACGCGGTAAGCAGTGTCTTGCCGGCGGCGGCCTCGCGGAAACATCCTGGCGTGTCACTTTGCGGACATCGTGATGTTCTATGTGAGGACCCTTGACTCCTCGACGAGGATGTTTCCTCCTCGCTCGAGGAAGCTATCCCGCAGGCGCCGCGGCCAGCGTGCCGGGTAGTCGGAGGCAGGGGGCCGCATCGATCGAAGCGAGCCGAGAGCGGACAGCTCACGTCAGGTGGATCCACGTCGCGATCGAGGGGACTCCTTGTTGATCGACTATGAACAGCATGTACCAGCCGGGCGGCGCGATGTTGGGATTAGCAGTAATCGTGACGTCGAGTGAATCATTTTCTCGGGAAACGATCTGGAGGTCAACGAGGCGTTGGCCGCTGTCAAATGAATGAGTTGTGACACAATTTTTGATCAGCGAAGCCCACCGAATCGTGTTCGCCTGTGCTGTCGTAATCGTTACGGTTTGGCCGTAGCTCCATTCCTCCTGCGCCGTACCGATGACCGGTCGAGGTCCCTTGAACAGGTAGGGAGGGCTGAAGACCTCGATACGCATCTCCTCCTCCGGATCCGGAGGCTCCCAGTTGATCTGCTGCCCGCCTTCGGGGTTGCCGCCGGCCGCGACGACGCGACCGTCGGGTAGCAGCAGCGCCGTCGAGTGATAGAGACGTTGCACGGTGGCTGCGGCCATCAGGCTCCAGGTGTTGGTAGCCGGGTCGTAGATCTCGCCCTGCAGCCGGGCTAACGGCTCATCCTCCTGCTTCAGCGAACCACCACTGACAAAAACCGTACGGTCAGGCAGCAGGACGGTGTTCAGATGCAGACGGGGAAGTCCTATGGGAGCGCCGGCATGGTAGATGGGGTCGGCCGCCTTCAGGTCGACAATGGACACCGCGTCGGTGGCGTCGGTCTTATCTGGCTTACCCACCGGACCGCCACCGATGATCATTATTCGTTGGTCCTGGGCCGGCGGAAGGATGACGCTGGCTGACTGATTGCGCATGTCAGGGGCGAGCAGGTCCTGGACCTGCTTGGTGGTCACCGGATCGTGCGTGAGATCTATGATGCAGGGATCCACTTGCAGCGGGTCGTCCATCCGGCCACCGGAGAAAAAGATCTTGCCGCTGGCGAGTAAGAACAGATGGGCGTATAAGGGCAGCCCGGGAAAACCGCCGGCGAAGTGTCGGATGTGCCAAGTATCTGTCGCGGCGGAGTAGATCTCAAGAGAGGTCTTCGGCAGATCACCGCCGTTGTCGCCCAGGCCGCTCGCCGCGAGGATTTTTCCGTCCCCCAGAGTGATCAGTGTTGGATACCAGCGTCCCTGTGCCATATTGCCGGCAACGGACCATTTCTCGGTGGTGAAGTCGAAGATTGCGGAGTCCTTCCGGCCGCGGAACGGATTGTAGCCGATTGTGCCGCCGGCGGAGAGGAGCCGGCCGTCCGGAAGGAACGCGTCGCCACCACAGAAGAAGTCGAATGGTTTGTGGTTCGCGGTGCGCAGCGTCGGTGGGTGGGAGAAGGTATTATGCGGCGGACTCCACACGACGCTGGTGAAGATCCCCTTGCTCTCGTCGCCGAATATCGGGCTGTTGAAGCGGGTCGCGCTGCTTCCCGAGCCGGCGAAAAACAGCACCTTGCCCTTCGGGAGCAATGCGGCGTGTACGGCGAGGACACCGGAATGGAAGTCGAGAACCTCCCATGATCCTTCCCTTTCTGGGTCATGATCAAGATCGATGATCTCGTACAGGCCGGCGTTCTGCTGCGGACTGTTGTCAACCATAAATGCAAAGAGGCGGTGTTTGTTGTTCGTCTTGGCGACCGCGATGCCGCCGCCCTGGTTTTCGAAGGAGAACCAGTTCGGCACCCCCAGCCATGGCCCCCAGTCGTCGGCCGAGATCCCGTCATTACCAAGATTCTTGCCAACGCGGTAGAATGCCTGGTTCTGTCCGATGGGGCTGTCGATATTGAAGATGATCAGATCCTGGTTCCCATCCTCATCCAAGTCGACAACCGCGATACCGCAACCCTGGTTTTCCCAGGAGAACCAGCCCGGCACATCGATCCATGGTGACCACCCCGTGACATTGCCATTGATATCGACGTTTTTGCCGATGCGGTAGATCGCGCGGTTGCCTTGGGGAGGATTGTCGATCGTAAGCACGATCAGGTCGCGGTTGCCTTGGTCGTTCGGCGGTGTCACCGCGACCGCGATGCCTTGGTTCTCCCAGGAGCACCAGTCCGGGCTGGTGATCCACGG
>NZ_CAKJTP010000194.1:4331-7369 GCF_917627335.1 Protofrankia sp. CiT1
ATTGCCATGGATATCGACGTGTTTGCCGATGCGGTAGATCGCGCGGTTGCCTTGGGGAGGATTGTCGATCGTAAGCACGATCAGGTCGCGGTTGCCTTGGTCGTTCGGCGGTGTCACCGCGACCGCGATGCCTTGGTTCTCCCAGGAGAACCAGTCCGGGATGGTGATCCACGGTGTCCAGCCGCCAGCGACGTTGCCCGATGCGTCGAGATTGCGGCCGATCCGGAACAGGCCCTGATTTTGCCCGATGGGGTTGTCGACCATCGCGACGACAAGATCCTGCCGGCCGCTGCCATCCAGGTCGGCCAAGGCGATATTTCCGCCTTGGTTCTCCCAGGAGAACCAGTCCGGGATGGTGATCCACGGTGTCCAGCCGCCGGTGATCCGACCGGCGTCGTCGAGCGTCTTCCCCACACGATAGAGGCCCTGATTCTGTCCGGCTGGGTTGTCGACCATCAACACAACCATGTCCTGCGTGCCATCGTTCGCCAGGCTTCCGACGGCGATGCCGCCACCCTGGTTTTCGAACGAGAACCAGTCTGGTACCGGTCGAAACAGGTTTACCATGACCGTTCCTCCTCGTGATGCCGGCGCTGGGCGCTGTCACTTGGCAGGGTATCCTGAAAGGATCTTCATTGTTGTTCGTCTTCGTCAAGGAGGGGCTGTTCGTGGCTCGTGGCAGCTGATGTGCTCTTGTGTCAGGGCTACCATCACCCGGTGAGAATTGTAAACCACCACATGTGGCCACACCATCGTTTCCTGGTGGGATTTCGTCAGGTTGGGGAGATCATTTTCATCCGCGGGACGATCGCCGTCGATGATCGGCGAGTGGTGAGTGCGGATTAAAGATCTTGAAAAACTGACACATATGTGACCGCTTCCGTGCCTGCTCCCGACGGGTTGGCGCTTGCGTTCGGGGTCTCTTCGGGGTGTCTTCGGGGTGGTGGCCAAAGGCTGCTGGAAAGCGCGATAGAAAAGGTGCCGATGACGAGGCCGCGTGCGGCGAGGACTCTCTCGACATCCCGGCAGGACGGGGCATAGCGCGGATAACAGCCGGGCGGGGCTGGCTGGGCCGCGGCCCGCTGGCGTGGCACGGTCCGTCGTGTGGCGATGGGTAACCCGCCCAGGAGATGCTCGGCCTGGGCTGAGGTCCAACAACATTGGGAGACCACGACGGCAGGGTGAGTACCGTGACGAACTGGCTGCGATAATGGGCGGCGCGACGATTTTTCCCGTTGGCCGGATGCCCAATGATCTGGGCGGCTCTCTTCCCCCAGGCCCTGGCGCCACGCCGGATCGCCGTCACACCGGGCGGGGACGGCGAGGTGCCCGCCGGGCCGCTATCGCCGTGCTGTCTGTGCTCCTGGTCATGCTCTTGGTCGCGGCCGGCGGTTTCGGGCTGCTTCTTGCCGTGACCCCATCCACGGCTGACGCGCGACAGCGTGTACAGGCGCTGGCCGCGGCCGACGGTGCGGCACCGCTGGCTGGGCCGCTACCCGATCGGGTCGTGCGGGCGCTTCTCGCAACCGAGGACACCCGGTTCTTCTCCCATCACGGCGTGGACCCGACCGGCGCCGTGCGTGCCACCGTGGCTTCCCTCGCCATGAACGGCGACGTGGGGGGCGCGACCCTCGAGCAGCAGCTGGCCAAGATTCTTTATACGGGTGGGCGACGCGGCTTCACCGACCGCGTCGAGCAGGTGGCTCTGGCGGTGAAGCTCGACGTCCGGTACAGCAAAACCGACATTTTGCGGATGTACCTGGACACGGTCTATTTCGGGCACGGCTACTATGGCGTCACCGACGCGGCCTGGGGTTATTTTGATCATGATCCCGCCGTGCTGACCTGGACGCAGGCGTCGATGCTGGCCGGATTGGTGCAGGCCCCGAGCGCCTACGACCCCTACCGGCACCCCGAGGCCGCGCGAGCCCGCCAACGCCACGTCCTCGACCGTCTCGTCGCGACTGGTGACCTCACCCGCCCCGCGGCGGACGCCGTCCTCGCCGAGCCTCTTGACCTACGTTGATGGGGGCTGCCCGTTATTGTTGAGCTCCGTTGGATCCTATGGATTCCAGCCGAAAACCTGACGAATGCGGATGATCCGTGCCTATGCGGGGCCGCCTCCGTCGGAGAGCTTGACAACCGGTGGAGGGCGGGCCGAGCGATCTGCTTGGCTCGGCGCGCGCGATGCGTCTCCGGCAGGCGCCTGTAGTGGTGGGGCGGGCTGGCGGTGCTGTGCCGACTCTCCACGACGCACCGGGCAGGGGCCGGCCTACGACGTCGTCGACCGACTTCCGCTGTCGACTGTCGACGCTGCCGGGACGCACGCGCCGCCAGGCTGAGGGCATCGTGTGGGACATCGTCGAGGCCCTCGCAAGCGGCATCGTAGGCCAGAGGTCCTTGTGTTGCTGACCCATTGCCATCGAAACCGGACGATGGGTTATCGGATCGTCCATACCGCCCCAGAATCCTGCTGAAGCTCCGCCAGCTACCCCAGGGCGGATACAACCAAGATCTAGATAGGTGGCCCCGGATGTGCCCGTGGAGAGTGGTCAGCCGCGGTCTGTGTCTTCGGAGTGGAAGAGCAGATCCTGGTAGGTGCGGCGGTAGCGAACGTCTTTGCTCTTGAGGCTGCTTGGACTCAGGGGGCCGGCGCGCTGTCCGCGCTGTGCTGAGAGCAGGGGCTCGGCAAGCTTGATCATGATTGGGCGGGTTTCTGGCCTGCCCCAACAGCCCGATTCGAACCCCCTGCTTGGGGTCCCGCTGCGAGGCGGCCGGTGCACTGACCGCTGGAGACTGCCCTGGAACCGGTGGGCGGATGCAGCGTCGACCTATTGTTTGATCATTGTTGAGCGGTGGCTGACGCGATGGACTTTGCCGATACCACAGTGTCATCGAGACGCACCGGTCAGCCTCTCTCCGAGTCCGACGGCCGCCAGGTCAGCCAACCGTTGCCCCCGGCATCGTGGCAGACCACTCCGGCAGGTACGATCAGGGACTGCGGGCCGTTAGCTCAATAGGTAGAGCAAGAGACTTTT
>NZ_CAKJTP010000195.1:0-2335 GCF_917627335.1 Protofrankia sp. CiT1
TGGAGCGCGCGATGCGGAGTCCTACGTCGTCGATCTGGAACGTTGGGTGGCTTCGACGGCGAACCGAGGCCCGGCAGCTCCAGCTCTCGTCGAACCACCCGCCGCCACGGAGCACCCGGTAGGTGCCGTAGACCTCGGCGTCGTAGACGTCCCAGCACCATTCCCAGACATTGCCCAGCATGTCGTAAAAGCCCCACGCATTGGGCTGTCTGCCGCCCACGTCGTGAATCCGCTCGCGCGAATTCCCGCGATACCAAGCGATCTCGTCGAGCCGCCCATACCGCGCGCTGGCGGTGCCGGCACGACACGCATGCTCCCACTCGGCCTCGGTCGGTAGCCGGTATCCCGTGGCGGACGTGTCCCACTCGACACCATCGACGTCAGCATCGAAGCGGTACGCCGGGGCCAGCCCCTCGTGCTGTGACAGAACGTTGCAGAACCTGACGGCGTCCCACCAGGAAACGCCCTCGACGGGCAGCTGATCACCTCGCGCCGCGCTCGGCCGCTGGCCGGTGACCTGGGCGTATCGCGTCTGGGTCACCGGGAACGCCGCAAGCTGGTACGCCGCAAGCTCGACCGACCAGCTGCGCTGGGATCGCCGGTCCGACAGCGTCACCTGCCCTGACGGGACGTCAATCATCTCGGTTCCCGTGCTCGCCCCCACAGATAGGTCATGGTACCGACACGTGTCCGTCATGGCGGACATGACTGTCATCCCGTATCTGACCGAGCCGTTTGCGCGCAGGTGAAGACCCGCCTCGCGGCGGCCCGGCCGCCAGTGGCGCCGGTCCCGGCGTCCGGTTGTGTCGGTCTATGCGAAGACTTCGATGGAGCAGGTGGCGGCGGCGCCACGGTCGAGGCGGGCGTCGCTGGTGATCAGTGGGAGTCCCAGGGCCTCGGCGAGGGCAACGTACTGGGCGTCGTAGGCGCTGAGGTTGTGGTGCAGGTCGCGGACGCGTTCCCAGAGGATCAGTGTCTCGTGCCGTACGAAGGGCAGGCGCTGGTAGTCGCCGATGGCCTTCTCCGCCTCCGGTGCGGACAGCTTCCGGCCGCGGACCATCCCGAACAGGGCCGAGAGGAGTTCGTAGTCGAGCAGGCCGGGTGCGGCCAATGTAGTCAGGCCGGCGAGGCGGTGGCGGACTGCCTGGCCGGTCGGGCCATGATCGGTCAGTGTGCGGATCAGAGCCGAGCAGTCGATGACGGCTTCCGGGGCGGTCATCCGCGTTGTCTGCCTTTGTCGATCGCGGCGAGGATGTCGGAGGTCGCGAGATCGGTGTGTGTCTCGCGGTCGAGGCGGGCCATCATCTCGGCCAGGGTCGGTGTCCGGGCGTCGCGGGTGACGAGGTCGAGCAGGTAGGCCTGCAGGCTACGGCCCGTCTGTGCCGCCTTGAGCTTCAGCGCCTCCAGGGTCAGGTCTGGGACATCGCGGATTGTGATCGCAGTCATGCAGGCATTTTACCTGCATTGCCAGCGATTCGACGCTGCTGATGTAGCTGTCGGACGGCACGGCCGAGCTGGGTGACAAAGGCGGCGCGCCCCTCCGCAGCTGTCGATGTGCGCTCGGTCCGTCCGCGCGATCGCGACGAGTCAGGGAGAAGTCGCTCATCGTACAGATAGATCGTCGATCGCGGGTAGGCTGGTAGTGAAGTCACGAGTCGGGCGGGGAGGAGGACTGGTGAGTCGTCGGTTCAACACGGCTGGGCCGTGCATCCGCGCGGAGCATTACATGATTCCGGCGCTGTCCCGCCTCCCGGAGGCACCCGGGTTGGTGGATCTCAAGGCCTACTTCGTCGTCCACGCGCCCCGCCAGACGGGGAAGACGACGGCGCTCCGCGCACTCGCGGCCGACCTGACCACGCGGGGCCAGTACGCCGCGGTGCACGTCTCCTGCGAGACCGGGCGCGCCTGGGGAGACGACATCCGCGCCGCGTCCCGGGCGATTCTCGACCGGCTCCGCTCCAGCGCCGAGGACACCCTGCCTGCGGAGCTGCGGCCGGCGCCGTGGCCGGAGACCTCCGACGGCACCCTGATCGTCGAGGCGCTCGGAGCCTGGGCCCGGATCTGCCCACGTCCGCTCGTCCTGTTCTTCGACGAGATCGACGCCCTTCAGGGCCAGTCGCTGATCAGCGTGCTCAGCCAGGTGCGGGACGGCTACAACGCCCGCTCCACAGCGCCCTTCCCAGCGTCGGTCGTGCTGTGTGGTCTCCGCGATGTCCGTGACTGCCACCCCCGAAATCGCTTCGCGATTCCGCGGGTCCCCGGGGCGGCGGCCGGTGGTGACCCGTCGCGGCTGGGCACGTCGAGCCCGTTCAACATCAAACTCAAGTCACTTAGG
>NZ_CAKJTP010000195.1:2862-6838 GCF_917627335.1 Protofrankia sp. CiT1
CTGGGCGACTTCACCGCGGACGAGGTGGCGGAGCTCTACGGTCAGCACACCGCCGCCACCGGCCAGCCGTTCGCGCCGGGCGCGGTCGAGCACGCCTACGAGCTCACGGGCGGCCAGCCGTGGCTGGTCAACGCGCTGGCCCGCGAGGTCGTCGAGGAGATGGCCGTGCCCGCCACAGAGACGATCACACGTGAGCATCTCGAGGCCGCGAAGGAACGGCTCGTCCTTGCGCGCGCCACCCACCTGGACTCACTGGCCTCCAAGCTGGCCGAGCCCCGTGTCCGTGAGATCATCGCTCCGTTGATCGCCGGGGACCCGCTCGTCCTCGACCCGTACGACGACGACGTCAGCTATGTCCGCGATCTCGGCCTCATCGCGCCCGACCCACCCGTACGGGCCGCGAATCCGATCTACCGCGAGGTCATCGTCCGCGTCCTGTCGTCCTCCGTGCAGGAGAGCATCACCACCGATCCCCGCACCTTCGTCCGCCCGGACGGCAGTTTCGATCTTCCGCGAGTCCTCGCCGACTTCGCGGTCTGGTGGATCGAGAACGGCGAGTTCCTCACCAGCCGCGGCTACTACGACGAGGCCGCGCCCCAGCTCATTCTCATGGGCTACCTCCAGCGCGCCGTCAACGGTACCGGCCAGGTCGAACGCGAATACGCGCTCGGATCCGGCCGCATCGACCTTCATCTCCGCTGGCCCTACGCACCCCGCGGGGGACCGCGGCAGGTCCAGCGCGAGGGTTTTGAGATCAAGGCCTGGCGCACCGGCAGATCCAACCCGCTCAAGGCCGGGCTCTTGCAGCTGGACCGCTACCTCGACCGGCTCCAGTTGCCGATCGGCACCCTTGTGATCTTCGACCAGCGCACGAACGCGCCTCCCATTGACGAACGCACCGCGATCACCACCGTGACCAGCCCGGCCGGGCGCTGCATCACCCTCCTCAACGGGTGACCGACGCCCGCGCGCCCTGGGCCCGAACACGACGCGGGGGCCGAGTTGTTCGCGAGGCCGGACCGGCCGCTTCCCGACGATGCGATCATCTGCGGGCGGTCACGCCTGGGGTGCCAGGAGGAGGTGGGGCGAGGTGGCCGCGCGCCGCGTGCCCGGGGAGCCCAGGAGAGCGGTAAGGGTGCCGGTCTCGTCGGCGATCAGCTCACTGCCATCCCACACCAGCAGCAGGGCGCTGACCGTGTGCTGGACGGGGGAGTGCGCGAGGTCGTAGTGCGCGGCGGCGCGGACCACGGCCGAGGTCGCCCACAGGTCGTAGCCGGTCATGAACAGGTCGAGGTCGAACTGCGCCGCCAGGGACATGAGCTCGGCGCGGCCGGTGTCGTCCACCCCGGCGAACGCCTCGTCGAGAGCGAGCAGGCGGGGCGCGTCCGGGCGCGCCGTGTTCAGGGTCGCATGCGCCGCCGCAAACAGCGGCAGGTGCAGCGACACCGACTGCTCGCCGCCGGACAGCCTGCTGTGCCTGGCCCGGGTAAGCGTCTCCTCCTCGCCCTCGGGGCCCACCAGACGGAACGAGAACTGCCGCCAGCGCCGGTAGTCCAGCACGGAGGCGAGGAGCTCGCGGTAGGGCTGGTCCCGGTGGCGCGCCCGCTCGGTCTTGATCCGATCGGCGAAGTGCGCCCGCATCCGGGCGAGCGAATCCGGCGCCAGGCGGGAGGATTCCGTGTCGAGCAGGCTCACGACCGCCCGCTGCTCGGCGTCGAGGGCATCGGACATCTGCCAGCTCACGCCGACCTTCTTGCCCGACGACATCCGCCGCTCGCGCATCTCCCTGTTCATCGCCCGGATCAGGTCGCGCGCGTCGACGGTGCGGTCGTGGATCTGCTGTGCCAGCCGGGTCAGCAGCGCGTCCTCGAGGATCCGCTGCTCGCTGTCGGACAGCAGCAGGTGCTGGTCACGGCGCGCGGCGGAGATCCGGTTGGCGAACGCCGCGGCGGGCAGCGGCCCCTGCTCGTCAGCGATCCGCACGACGATCACACCGTCCGGGCTGTCCCACGCGGGGTGGTAGTCCTGACCGGCCGCCGCGAGCTGTGCCTGTAGCTCCTCGAGCGCCCGGGTCAGCCGGGTGGTCGACGCCTTCTGCGACGTCTCGGTCGCGGACATGCCACGGGTGGCCGTGAGGATGGCGTCATGGATCGCGAGCGCTGCCGGCGGGGTCTCGCCGCGTGTCCACTCCTCCTCGCTCGCGGGCCACCGCAGCCCCGGCGGGCACGCCAGCACGTCGAGCAGCTCCCGGGCCGCGAACGGAGCCAGCCTCCGGGCGGTGGTGAGCTCCTCGTCCAGCGCGACGCGCAGCGCCGCCCGGCCCGAGGAGACCCGCTCGCTGGCGGCGGACGCCAGCCGGATCGCCTCCATCTCGGCCCCGCGGGCGGCCTTTTCCTCGTCCTGCGCGGCGGCCAGCCCGGACTCGGCCGCCGAGATCCGCGCCAGCACCTCCTGGGCCTCGGCGCCGACAGACTCCCGCAGCGCCTGCAGCTTCGCGTTCTCCTCGGCATGGCGGCGGTACGCGGAGCGGTGCGTGCCGGCGGCCGCCTGTTCCTCCGCAGCGGCGTGTTCGACGCGGTCGCGGGCGTCGGCGACGGCGTCGGCCTGCCGCCCGCGTTCCCGGTACCTGGCTTCGAGGTCGCGGGCGGCTGCCTCGAAACGGCGGGTCGCGTCCTCGACCCGGTCGGCGCTCTCGGGGGTGAGCACGTTGTCGGCAGCGGCCCGGCGCAGGGCGCGCTCAGTCACGGTGACGGCGGCGACGGACTCGTCGAAGCTCACCCGAGCCTGCTCAGCGGCGTGCCGGGCACTGCGCAGGTGCCCGGCGGCCCGGTTGTGCTCCCGCTGGGCGCCGGCGATCTGACCGGTCGCGGGCAGGTCCGTGCGGGCGTCACCGAACGCGGCCAGGGTGTCGGCGAGCGCTCGCGCCCGCTTGTCGAGGCCGGCGATTTCGGCGGTCAGCGTGGCGATCCGCGCGTCGCACTCGGTGATCCGCGCGGCGCGGCGGTGGGCACGGGCGGTCGCGCCGATGTACTCGGCGTGCTCCTTGTGGTGCCGCCCGGCGATGATGCCCTGCGAGTAGCGCCCGTCGCTGCCGGTCACGGCGGCGCTGGAGAACAGGCTCCCGTCGAGCGCGACCGACGCCAGGATGGCGGTGACCAGTCCCCGCGGCATGGGTGTGTCGTCCTCGGGTTCCAGCACGTCGGTGAGGTTCGGCCCGGTGACGGCTGTCCCGGGGACCAGGTACCCGTCATAGCCGGGCGCGGCCAGGAGGCCGGCGTGGCCGTCCGGCGACACCCAGGCGTCGAGCATGCCGCTGGCCTCGAGGGCCGCCTCGATCGCCGCCGCCCGCGTGTCGTCGACGCCGGGCGCGAAGCGGACCAGGCGCCACAGTGGGGCGCCGGCGACATCCATGCGGTCCGCGGCCCGTCCGGGACGTCCGGGACGTCGCGGTGGGGCGTCATCCCGCTCGGCGGCGATGGCGGCCCGCTCGGCGGTCACGGCCTTCCGCTCCGTGACGAGGGCGGTGTGCCGGGCGCGCAGGGCCGCCTGCTCGTCGCGGACCTGGTGTTCCGCCGGGGCGGTCCCGGCGTTGTACGTGCTCTCCGGCAGCGCCGCGTCCGGCTCGCCGAACTGGGCCAGCGCGTCGCCCAGCGCCTCGGTGAGGTCCGCCCAGCCGTGCGTGGGCAACAGCCCGGAGTGCCGGGACGACCAGGCGGCCAGGGCTTGCCCGGCGGCCTCGACGGCGCTGGCGACCGCGCCGTCGGCGGCCTGCTCGGCCTGCTCGGCGTCGGTGAGGGCCTGCGTGGCGCGGTCAAGGGCGATCCGGGCGAGGTCACGGGACTGCTCGGCCTTGCGGTGCTCAGCGTCGGGCGCGCGGACGGCCCGGACGTTCTCGAGGCGGACGGCAGCGCGGGCGCTGGCCCGCCGTACCACGCCAGCCGCCTCGGCGTCGGCGGCCTGCCAGTCGATCCCCGCC
>NZ_CAKJTP010000196.1:0-613 GCF_917627335.1 Protofrankia sp. CiT1
CGAGCAGATGGCGCGTTCCGGCGCGGAGCTGACCGCCACCGCCACGCTCACCGACTGGTCGGATACAGCTACCGGTACGGACACAGGTACGGACACAGGTACGGACACGGGCTCGGGCCTGGACGACGACGGCCGCCGGGCCGCCGCGGCGGTGCTGCTCCTCGGCGCGCGCCTGGTCGAGTCCATCGGCGGTAAGCGTCGCCGGGGCGCGGGCCGCTGCCGCCTGGAGGTGGCCGCTACCGGAACCGGAACCGGAACCGCGATCGGCCCGCCGCTGCCGACGCTCGACAGCCTGGTCACCTGGCTGCGGGCACGCGACGGCGTCGCCCCGCCCGTGCCTCCCGCCCGCGTCGAGACGCCGACCTCGGCTGATCCCGACCATTCGGGCGAGACCGGCTGGGAGATCATCGAGCTGCGGCTGAACCTCGACACACCCTTGATCGTCCAGGACCGCGCTGTCGGCAACGCCGTGCGGTCGCTGCGATTCGTGCCCGGCTCGCTGCTGCTGCCCGCCGTCCTGCGACGGCTGGGTGCGGTGCCCGGCTGGGACCCGGCCGGGCTGGCCCGTGCCGGCGATCTCGTTGTCACGAACGCGACCGTCGACGTGGACGGT
>NZ_CAKJTP010000196.1:1078-2831 GCF_917627335.1 Protofrankia sp. CiT1
ATCCACACACACAATGTCATCGATGACTCCCGGCAGCGGCCCACCTCCGCGCTGGTCGGCCTGTACACCTATCAGGCGCTCGCGGCCGGCTCCGTGCTGCGGGCGCAGGTCAGGGTGCGCGCAGGCCTGCTTCCCGACGGCGCTCACGCGGCGCTGGCGGGCGCCTGGGCGCTCGGCCGCTCCGCGAAGGACGACTACGGGCAGGTCAGCGTGACCGTCGAGGGGCCACCGGCAGCGTGGGCGACGACCAGCACGGGCGCGGCCGGGCTCGGCGACACTTCGACGATCATCGTCTGGCTGCTGTCGGACGTCCTGATCCGCGACAAGCGGCTACGCCCGTCCACCGACCCCGTCGTGTTCGCGGAGCAACTCGGTGCCGCACTGGGTGTGGAGCAGGATGTGAAGCTCACGCTCACGGCGGGGAGCCCGGACGGCCTGTTGCCGCGGGTGACCGCGACCCGGCGGGCCGAATCGTGGCAGCGCGCCTGGGGCCGGCCTCGTCCGACCCTGCTGGGGCTCGCCGCGGGCAGTGTCCTGACCTTCACCGCCGACCAGCCCGTGTCCGCGGAGAAACTGGCCGCCGTACAGGCCGCCGGGATCGGCGAACGCACCGCCGAGGGGTTCGGTCAGCTCGCCATCAACGACCCGCTGTTGGTGCTGCGGCCCGGCCGCCTCGACGACGGCACATCGGACGGCGGCACATCGGACGGCGGCAGCCGGCCAGGCCCCGATGGTGGGTCCGCGACGCCGTTCGTCCCGCCGCGGGAGAAGGTCGCGTACGCGATGGCGCAGCTCATCGAGCGGGAGGCGTGGCGGGCGCACATCCAGCGGGAGGCGGCCGCCATTGCCGCCACCAGTGATGGGCGCGGCAAGATCCTCGGTCTCGCGACCAACGGCACGGACGGCGGGGTGAATCCGACCCAGCTCGGCGGGCTGCGCGACGTCCTGACCCGGCTGGAGGAAGGCGACGAGATCGCCTACTGGCTGAAGCGGCTGTCGGCCGACCGCTGGCCGGTTCAGGTCCGTACGAAAGTCACCCAGCTGCTCACGAAAAAATCCGAGGTGTGGCCGCAGCTGCGCCTCGGCCCGGGATCCGCCCAGAGCGTGGCGGACACATTAATCATGACTGACGGCGGGGCCGACCGGCTGCGTGCCGACACCGAACTGTGGGCCGAAGCCGTTCGCACGCTGGTCACGGCCTGCCTGACCGCGCACCGCCGGGCCGCGCACCGCCAAGCCACGCACCGCGCAGGGCCGCGCACCGCCGGGCCACAGCCAACCACGCCGACACCCTCGAGGACGTGACGAGATGAGCCAACCAAAGGTGGACACACCGGCGGCACGGACCGGACGGCCGATGGTGCGGCGCCTGCGGGTGCGCGGCTGGCTGCGGCTGGAGACCCCACTGCATGTCGGTGGCCTCGGCGGTGACCCGTCCGTTGACCTGGCACTCGCCCTGGACGGGCGGTCCCGCCTGTACGTGCCGGGCACGAGCCTCGCGGGAGCGCTGCGTGCCTTCGCCGGACGCTCCATCGCCAGTGAGGAGGTTCTCGACAGGATCTGGGGCAGCGTCCCGCAGAACGAGTCCGACGCCGGGTGGGCAAGCCGGATCATCGTCCATGACGGCCTGGTCACCGCCGACACCGATCCGGGTACGCCGTTGCCGCGGTCTCGGCTCGAGGCCCGCTCCGGCATTGGCATCGACCGGGTGTCGGGCGCGGTCGCGCACGGCTTCCTCTACGGCCGGGCGGTG
>NZ_CAKJTP010000196.1:3240-6940 GCF_917627335.1 Protofrankia sp. CiT1
ATCCCCCGCGGCGCCTATCTCCGCCTTGGGATCGATCTGGAGTCCCCGGCGAAGGACCGCGATGCCGACCCGGCGACGGCCATGCTCGGCGGGCTGCTCCTCGCCCTGGAAGGTGGTGGTGTCCGGCTCGGCGCGGCCCGCACCCGCGGTCTCGGCTCGGTCATTCTCGACGGTAAACCAGAGATCATCGAACAGCGTTTCGACAGCCTCGACGGGCTCCTCGGCGCGCTCGGCCTGGTGACGGCACCCGCGACCAGCCCACTCACCCCGCAGGACCTCGGTGGCACCGGACCGCATGCCGATCTGCTCAGCATAAAGATCACCTGGCATCCAGTCTCGCCGGTGATGGTGCGCAGCGGGGTCGACGGGTTCGCGATCAACGCGCTCCCCCTGGTCAGCGGGATCAAAGGAGATGATCAGGTCGCGCTCGTCCTGCCCGGGAGTTCGATCAAGGGCGCGCTGCGCTCGCACGCGGAGAGCATTGAGCGGACCGCCCGCGGCGTCGACGCCCCTCATCCGCTGGAAGCACAGGCCGGACCTGCGCGATCGGAGCGGTTCCGGGCGCAGCTCGACCAGCTCGCCGCCGTCAACGCCCTGTTCGGCTCCGCCGGCAAGCCGGCTAAGGAGAGTACCGATGATGGCGCGCCACACTGGGGGGCCGGAGCGCTCGGTGCCGACGACTGCTACGCAACGGCCCAACCGATCCCCGGTGACATGTGGCGCGCGCTCAACGGTGCCCGCGTCGAGGGTCTGGCAGACCCGCCGACGGATCGCCCGACACGATCGTGGGAGAAGAGCCGGGCCCAACTACCGGCGGACGTCCGGGAACGGTTCAAACGGCTCGGCATGGACCAGGCCGACCACGTCGCTATTGACCGGTGGACGGGTGGCGCCGCCGACAAACGGCTCTTCAGCACCCTGGAACCGCATCATGTCAGCTGGGAGCAGTTGAAACTGACTGTTGACCTGCGGCGGTTGCGCCAGTTCGCCCAGGATGGCCTGGACAAACCCGCTCTCGCGCTGCTGCTGTTCGTCCTTCGGGACCTGTGCGCCGGGCGGATGCGGTTCGGGCACGGCGTCAACCGCGGCCACGGCGATATCACGGTGAAAGCCATCGAGATCAGCGGCTTTCCCACGGCCAGAGCCACCTACAACAATCTTGACGAGCTGCTCGCGGAACCAGCCGTCGCAGAGTGCGCCCAGCACTGGCGCGAGTACCTCCAGCACGACCAGCACGACCAGCACGACCAGCACGACCAGCACCAGGTGGACGGGAGCCGAGCATGATGGCCGACACGAGCGTGACCCTCTACTCCGCCACATCCGAAAAGATCGCACTGGCCGACGCGATCCGCCTGATCGGCCTGGGCGGCGACCTCGGCGACCTCGGTGACACCGTGGCGCTGCTGGCAAGCCCGCAGGCGTACACGGTGGCCCGGCTGTCCGCTGGTCGCCTCACCGACTCCGAGAAGCCGATCGAGCTTCCTGCTGCCGGGTCCGATGCCGTGTTCGAAGCCCGGATCTTCAACCGGGACGCCGAGCTGCGCTGGCTGCACACGGGCGCAGGCGTCGGCACCGCGGTCATCCTCTCGGAATCCCCGGATCCGTGCGCCCGGTTCGCCGAGCCCTCGACCTGCTGACGGCTGTTGACACGATCGAAAACAGGTACCTGCTGTGGGGCCGGCCGCTAGCTCGGTCGCTGCCTCCACATGATGAGCCCAGCTCTTCCGCGGTCCAGGCCGCCGAGCCCCGGTGGGTCCGGCTGGCCGAGGCCCGGATCGGCCTGCTCGACGTGCCGCTACCGCGGGCGCCCCGCACGGACGAATGCGTCTACCTGCGGACCGTCGAGTACGTGACCACCGAGCCTGAGCACGGCAACGCCAGTGTCACCGAGGAACGTCTCGTCGAACTGTTCCTCGCGATGCCCAGGCCGTCCGACGCCACCAGCGGCACCAGCACCAGCACCAGCACCCATGGCCCGCAGTCCCGACGTCTCCCGGAGGCGACCAGATGAGCAGCCGATTCGGCACGATCGCATGGAAGACGACCGCGGACGGCGCCCGCAAGCTCGTCATCATCGAGGACGGCGCGGGTGAGCGGCGCTTCGAACGCCGTTTCCTGGACGAGGCGCTGGCCGGGCTGAGCGATGACGATCTCGCTGACCGGTCCGTCGAGTTCGACTGGACGGGCGGCCGGGCCAAGCGCATCCGGGCCAAGGGCACCGCCGCCACGGTTGTGGCCGCATCCTGGCCTGCCGCGACGCCCACCCCACAGCCCGCCCGAACGCCCGACCGGCCGGTGACCCGCCAGCCCCCGCGGCACATGGCACCGGCGCGGCCGGCCAGACAGGCGACTAGCGCCGAACGCCAGCGAGAGACGCCGTACCGCGCACCGGATCCGCTGAACGCGTTCATCAACCCGTACGGGTTCATCCCGGCATCGCAGCGCGACCCTTCGCACGAGACGCTCGGCGACGTGGGCGGCACCCTGACCGACCGCGGACGCCTGCCCGGCCACGATCGGCTCCGGGCGGACCGCTGGTCGGGCACGATCGGCGTCACCCTCACGGTCGCCACGCCGCTGCTGCTCCTGGACACCCCCCAGGTCAAACGTGAAGAAAACGGACATTCGACCTACGGTGTCCTGGAACGGATGGTGACCTCGGTCGACGGCAAAGCGGAACGGCGCCCGCACCTGCCGTCGACGAGCGTGAAGGGCATGCTGCGCAGCGCCTACGAGGCCGTGACCAACTCCCGCTTCGGAGTGTTCACCGGCCACGATGCCCGGCTGGGCTACCGGATGGCCGCCCGCGACGGGCTCGCGTCCATCCCGGCGCGCGTCATCGGCAACGACGACGCCGCCGAGATCGAACTGCTGCCCGGGACGACGCCCGCGGGCCACCAGGGCCGGCACGGTGCACCGATGCACGCGGCCTGGCTGCCGGCCTACTGGAAACCGGAGGGGTCGAAGCACGTCCGCTCCGACCAGAGCGATTTCAACATCGTGATGCCGGTGCACGGCACGGCGGTGCGGGCATACATCCAGCTCGTCCAGCATCACCGGTGGGACCGCCGGTCGGCCACGCATACGCCGGACTTCCAGCTGTGGTGGGTGCGCTCGCTCGCCGAGCCCGGCCAGGAACCACCTCGGGTGCCGCTGCGGACGTCCCGCCAGAAGGGGGCGTCATGGTACGAGCCGATCGGCCCGGAGAAGGTCGTCGACGGCTGGGTGTGCGTGACGAACCGGAACATCGACCGCAAGCATGACGAGCGGGTCTTCTTCTACGACGCCGACGACGACCTGCGGGAAACATTTAAACTGGATGAGCGGTTGCGCCGCATCTGGCACGACATCATCCTCGGTTATCGCGACGCACATCGGCCCGGTGAGCTGAAGGACCCGGACCCAGAAAATCTGGAGAAGAAGGTCTCAAGTCGTCATCTGCTTCTGCCGGACAGCGCGAAGCCGGACGCACTTAAGGACGGCAATCTGCTCTACGTCCGACTGGATGCCCGTGGTGAGATCGACAGCCTGTATCCGGTGACGATCGCGCGAGAGTTGTTCAGCGTCGCACCGATCGACCTGCTCGATCGCTCGCTACGGCCCGCGGACACGATCAGCGAGCTGTCCCCGGCGGACCGGGTGTTCGGCTGGGTCCGTACCGAGGACCGCGGCACCAGCGACCGCGACAGCAGCAAGA
>NZ_CAKJTP010000197.1:0-3777 GCF_917627335.1 Protofrankia sp. CiT1
TGGACGAACTGCCGGCGGCGACCACTAAGCATCCTCCAGCAGCCCGCGACGCAGCTGGGCCAGGGTGCGGGCGAGCAGGCGCGAGACGTGCATCTGGGAGATCCCGAGCTCCGCGGCGATCTGTGACTGGGTCATGTTCCCGAAGAACCGCAGCAGCAGGATTCGCTTCTCCCGTGGGGGCAGCTTCTCCAGCAGCGGCTTGAGTGACTCCCGGTACTCGACCCCTTCCAGGGACTCGTCCTGGACACCGAGGGTGTCAGCTACCGCGGGGGCTTCGTCGTCGCCGGAGTCCGGAGCGTCCAGCGAGACCGCCGAGTAGGCGTTGGCGGACTCCAGGCCCTCCAGCACCTCCTCCTCGGTCATCTGGAGATGCGCGGCGATCTCGCTTACCGTTGGTGACCGGCCGAGCGTCTGGGACAGCTCCGACGTGGCCTTTGTCAGCGACAGCTTGAGCTCCTGCAGCCGTCGCGGCACCCGGATCGCCCAGCCCTTGTCCCGGAAGTGCCGCTTGATCTCGCCGACGATGGTCGGCGTCGCGTACGTGGAGAACTCCACCCCGCGCTCGGGATCGAAGCGGTCAACGGACTTGATAAGCCCGATCGTCGCGACCTGGGTCAGGTCGTCGAGCGGCTCGCCACGGTTGCGGAAGCGGCGGGCCAGGTACTCCACCAGCGGCAGGTGCATCCGGACGAGCTGGTCACGGATCTCCGCCCGTTCGGGAGTGCGGTCGGGCATCGCGACCAGCTGGGCGAACAGTTCACGGGCACGTGCCCTGTCGTTGGTTTCGTCAGGGTGGCCCGAACCGTGACGCTGGTCGTCCGCTGGTCCGCCCTGGACCGTGACCGTCGCGGTGGGTACGGATGGCTCTGGCGGCAGGATGTCGTTGTCGCCCGGCCTGGCAGCGGCGTCGCCGCCGGGCTCGTCCCGGCTGGCTTCATCAGGTGCGGATTCGGTGGGTGCGGGCTCGTTCTGGGCCATCAGGCCATGGGCGTCGTCAAGCAGAGGCCGTGAGCGCTGCGTGGCCGGGGGCGCGGCGTTCTGCAACGGTCGGATGCGGCCTGCGGTCACGGCGCGCCCACCGGCCCGTTGTTCGGTGCGCCTGCGTTTTTTGTCCATTGCGTCTTGATCGTCTGCGGGTCGGCGGTCGTGGGGCTGTATCCGTTGTTCTCGCGCACGGCGTTGTTCTCGCGCACGGCGTTGCTCTCGGGGACGCCGCGTCGCTTGCGCAGCCTGATGGTGACCCGCGAATCGGTGGACACCGAGCTGGAGACCTCATCGGCGAGGGCGGTCAGCACCGTCCAGGCGAACGTGTCGGTGGACGGGGGCTCGCCGTCCACGCTGAGCACGGTCACGCCGACCTGGATGACCCCGGGGGAGAGCTCGAAGGTGCACTCCAGGTTCGAACCAGGCGCAGCCGACAGCAGCAGCAGGGCGCATGCCTCGTCCACGGCGATCCGTAGATCTTCGATGTCGTCGAGGGTGAAATCACCGCGGGCCGCGAGCGACGCCGTGGCGGTCCGCAGAACCGACAGGTAGGCGCTTGCCGCGGGGAGCGTGAGCTGCACGATGTCACGTAGCCCACCACCAGGCACGCCGGAGCTGGGAGCCGCGCCGGTGGAGGCGTTGGCGTCGGGAACCCCGCCGCCCGGGACACCGCCCTGACCGTTCGCGGTTCCGGTCGTTGGCATCGTGTCCACTGCGGTACCCCCTTGTCGCTTGTCGCTCAAGGTCTCCGGCGGCGTGAAAACCATGGTCACGCCACTGTCAACCGCCGACGTCCGTTCCCGCTTCGTGTCACCTGAAGACCACCGTACCCAGCGCTGAGGTGCCTCCGCAGGTTGGGTGATCAATTCTGGCGATTGTGACGGTGATTCCGGCAACGTCCCATCGCCCTGGATGCGACGATGGTCCTATTGAACCGAAAAAACTGAGATTTTTGGCCTGATAAGAGGCTTCGGCGGCAGGACGCTCGATCAGACAGCGGCGTCCGGGTGGATGGATCGCGAGGCGGCGGAGGCAGTCACCGGAGGCGCTGGGCGTCGACCGAGGACAACGACGCGAGGCGCGGCCCGGGCCGGGCCTGGCGGATCGACTGCGCCGATCCGCCAGGCCCGGATACATCCACCCGGACGCCCTGCCCGCGGGTGCCCTCAGGCGGCCTTGGTCTCCCAGAAGATCGTGGAGATCTGGTCGATGAGGTCAAGCAGCCGCTGCCCGTCCGCCGGGTCGACCGACCCCTTGGCGCCAGCCGCTCCCGCCGCCTTGGTGGCCTGCCAGAACAGGTCATGCAGCTCGGGGTACTTCTCGACGTGGTTGGGCTTGAAGTAGTCGGTCCACAGCACCCACAGGTGGTGCTTGACCAGCTCCGCCCGCTCTTCCTTGATGGCCAGCGCCCGAGTGCGGAAGGCTGGGTCGTCGTTTCCCTGGAACTTCTCCTGGATGGCCTTCACGGACTGCGCTTCGATCCTCGCCTGGGCCGGGTCGTAGACCCCGCAGGGCAGGTCGCAGTGGGCGCTGACCGTTGTCTTCGGACGCAGGAGGCTCATGCCGCCGTCCTTTCTCGTCTGGCTGGATGTATGGGTGGCTGGACGTGTGGGGAACATCTGGTGGGCGCAAGGCGCCTGTTGATCGTCAGACATGGCGGGCCACAGTGGTCCGGGCGGCAGCAGGGCTCTAGTTCCCACCGTCTGGCAACCTACCCGGATGAGGCTGGGTGTCGCGGTACGGGCGGTCTGGGTTAGCGGGGGGTCCATGCAGCCGACGCTGCGGGACGGCGATGCGTGCCTGGTGCTGTGGGGTGTGGCCCCGCGGGCGGGAGACGTGGTCGTGGCGCGGCTGCCCGGACGCGGGCTCGGCGTGAAGCGCGCGGCCTTCGTCGAGCCTGACGGGTCGTGGTGGCTGCGATCCGACAACGTCATGCTCGGCACGGACAGCGCGGCCTTCGGTTCCGTGCCGGCCGGGGACGTGCTGGGCCGGGTCGTCGCCCGCTACTGGCCGCGACCATGCTGGCTGCGCAGGGACGCGTAGAACGCGAGGCAGTCGGGGTAGGACGGGAGCAGGCCCGCGGCTTCGGCCGCCTTCAGGGTGGGGGCCTGCGCGTCCTTCTCGGACAGCAACGGAGGCACATCCAGGGGCCACGGCAGTGCCAGATCGGGGTCAAGCGGGTCTATACCGTGCTCACGCGAGGGGTTGTAGGTCGTCGAGCAGAGATAGGAGATCGCCGTGTCGTCGGTGAGTGCCATGAAGGCGTGCCCGAGCCCCTCGGCAAGGTAGAGGCCCCGCCGGTCGACATCGTCGAGCACCACCGCCGCATGCGTCCCGTAGGTCGGCGAGCCGACTCGGATGTCGACCACGCAGTCGAGCACCCGGCCGTGCACGCATGTGACGTACTTGGCCTGGCTGGGCGGGATATCGGCATAGTGGACGCCGCGCAGCGTCCCTCGCCGGCTCACGCTGTGGTTCGCCTGGGCGAGATCGAGTGAGTGACCGATCACCTTGGTCAGGCTTTCGGAGCGGAACCACTCCAGGAACGTGCCTCGGTCATCGGTGTGCTGGCGGGGGGTGAACACCCAGGCGCCGGCTATTGCGAGTTCATGAGCCTCCACGAACGCGCACCGTACCGGGTAACGACGTCCATTGGGTGGCCAACGTGTCCACCGCTGTCAGCCGGCACCGCGGGCCGCCGCGGTGCCGGCTCGCGGACCGCGCCGGCCGATGCCGAGCGGCCCGAGACCACGGACCAGCCCGAGACCACCGCCCGGCCGGGCATCGCTGGTT
>NZ_CAKJTP010000197.1:3946-6203 GCF_917627335.1 Protofrankia sp. CiT1
TTATTGGTGTTCTCATGCTGATCCATTGGCATTGCGGCGTGCCATGGCTTCTTTGGCGCGCACCTTGTGCGCCCGAGGACATGCGCGTGCTTCAGTCGGAGCCGGGAGACGCTTGTGAGCAGGCAGAAGAGCCCACGTGTCATATTGGACAGCATCCCCGGGCGATCCCCGGTTCGCCGTCCACGCCTCCCACCCGTCGAGGCAGCTCGTCCGAGGGAGTATGTGATGACCGCCACAACCGACCATTCCGTTGGTCAGGTCGGGCCTGATCCATCCGCGCGGGTGCCGGCTGCGCAGGCAGCCACCGTGGATGTGCCGGGGCCGGTCGGCCGCGATACCGACCCCGCCTTTGTCCTGCACAAGGGTGGAAAGATCGGCCTTGCGCTGACCGTCCCGTTGAACAACCGCGAGGATCTGTCACTCGCCTACACTCCTGGCGTCGCGCGTGTCTGTACGGCCATAGCGGCCGAGCCGGGCCTTGCCGACGACTTCACCTGGCGCTCCAACGCGGTCGCGGTGGTGACCGACGGCACCGCGGTGCTGGGGCTTGGCGACATCGGCCCGGCCGCGGCGCTGCCGGTCATGGAGGGCAAGGCCGCGCTTTTCAAGCATTTCGCCGGAGTGGACGCGGTGCCGATCTGCCTTGACTGCACCGACGTGGAGGAGGTCGTGGAGACCGTCGCCCGGTTGGCGCCCGGTTTCGGCGGCATCAACCTGGAGGACATCTCGGCGCCGAGGTGCTTTGCCATCGAGCGGTTGTTGCAGAGCCGGTTGGACATTCCGGTGTTCCACGACGACCAGCACGGGACGGCCATCGTGACGCTGGCCGCCCTGGTGAACGCGGCCCGCCTGACCGGCCGAGGCCTTGGGGAGCTGCGTGCGGTCGTGTCCGGAGCGGGTGCCGCGGGCGTGGCTGTGACCCGCATCCTGCTTGCTGCTGGCATCGGGGAAATTGCGGTTGGTGACAGCCGTGGCATTCTGCACACCGGTCGTCCTGATCTCAGCCCAATCAAGGCGATGGTCGCGGCTGAGACCAATCGGGCCGGCCTGTCGGGCTCGATCAACGATGCGCTGGCCGGAGCCGATGTCTTCATCGGCCTGTCCTCGGGCAAGGTGCCTGAGGCCGCGGTGGCGTCGATGGCATCGGGGTCGATCGTCTTCGCCATGGCCAATCCCGACCCCGAGGTCGATCCGGAGGTCGCGCACTGCTATGCCCGGGTTGTGGCCACCGGCCGCAGCGATTATCCGAATCAGATCAACAACGTGCTGGCCTTCCCGGGGGTGTTCCGCGGCGCGCTGGACGTCCGCGCGAGCCACATAACCGAGCCGATGAAGCTGGCGGCGGCTGACGCGCTCGCCGCGGTGATCGCGGATGAGCTGACCGAGCAGCACATCATCCCGAGCGTGTTCGACGACCGGGTCGCGCCAGCGGTTGCCGCCGCTGTGGCCCGGCAGGCTCGCGCCGATGGCGTGGCCCGCCGGTAGAGCGGTGACGGCTTTCAGGGAGCGTACCGAGAGCCTGCGCAGGGGGTGTCTGACCCAGATAGCACCTGGCGGGCTATCTGGGTCAGACCCGGCCGCAGCCGGCGCAGGGATGGTTCTCGGAGGCGTCCATCAGGGGCCGGAGCGTCCCGCAGCCCTTGTAGGTACAGGAGACGAAGTCCGTCGCGGAGACGATGACGATCGTGTCGTTGTCGCCGCGGACAGTTGGCGCGGGGTCGGCCGACGGCACGGGCGCGCGCCGTCCGCGGCGGAACCATCGGGACGGGCCTGGACCGGTCACTGGCATCTGTTTGGGTGACACCACATCGAAGAGTGGAGCACAGGTTGGACAGGCACGCGATGGGCACCGTGCCGCGCGTGCGGCCATCGGTCTGGCTCGGGCGTGTTGCGGCCGGCTGTCCGGCTCACCGCGTCCAGGCGGCCCGTGGCCGCGTTCTCGGTCACACCGATACGGCTCATCCGGTATCGGTGTGACCCGCGGCCCTGCCAGCAACCACCTGGACGCGGTTCCCTGATCGAACGACGGCTTCCGATAAGAGCGCCCGGCAATAGGGGTGTGGGTCAAGGAGTGGGGCTGGGGTGCGTGCATCGCGAGGCGGCGGAGGGAGGCGCCCTGTGTTGGGCGTCGACTGACGAGCCGGGGTACCCGTGCATCGCGCGGCGATGGACGGGCAGCGATGCGGCGAGGTGCGTGCCCCAGCCCCGCGACGCCGCGTCCCCTAAGCTCGGTGCTTAGTGGTCGCCGCCGGAAGTT
>NZ_CAKJTP010000198.1:0-6012 GCF_917627335.1 Protofrankia sp. CiT1
ACGAGGCGCTGGCCGCGCTCGCCGCCACCGGCGGCACCGCGGTGCGGGTCTGCCCGCGGCCCGGGCTGCTCGCCGGTGATCCGGCGGCCCGCCCGCTGATCGAGATCGACGGCTGTGCCTTCGTCCGCCCGCCATGGAGGTTCACCCGATGACCGCGCTGGAACCGGGACTCGCGCAACCAGACCTGCCCGGACCGGCCGCCTCGGTGCCCAGCGTCCTGCCGGTGCGCGATCTCGTTCCGCCCGCGCTGCGCGCCTGGTGGGCGTACGCCGGTTTCTATCCGGGGCGGGATCTCCACACCCTGTTCACCGAGAACGCGCTGCGGCACCCGGACCGGCCGGCGGTCATCGACGACGACGGCGAGGCCACCTACGCCGATCTTGCCGCCCGGGTGTCCCGGCTGGCCGGCGCGTTCAAGACGGCCGGTATCCGGCCTGGCGAGACGATCGCCGTCCAGCTCCCGAACGGATGGCGCCCGGTCGCTGTGGATCTCGCGGCCGCCGCCGTCGGAGCGATAGTCCTCGCCTATCCGGTCGGACGGGGCCGGCGGGACACGCTCGCTCTGCTCGCCCGGTCCCGAGCGGCCGCGGCAGTGGTGCCGCACCGGCATGGAGACGTCGCCCCCGCGGACGTGCTGCGCACGCTGCGCCGCGACCTGCCCCACCTGCGGATGGTGATCGCGTCCGGGTCCGGCGCCCCGGACAGCCTGGAAGACCTGGTTGACTCCGGTCCGCCGCTGGCCCGCGGGGAGCCCGTCGACCCGGCCGCGCCAGCCCGCATCCTGGTCTCCTCCGGGTCGGAGGCCGCGCCGAAGATGATCGTATATTCGCATGACGCGCTGGCCGGCGGGCGCGGGGCGTTCATCGGTGCCCTGCATGCCCGGCCAACGCCGATGCGCAACTTCTTCATGGTGCCGTTGGCGTCCTCGTTCGGCTCGTCGGGCTCCGCGGTGACCGTCGCCCGTTTCGGCGGCACGCTGATCGTCTGCTCCCGTTTCGAGGCCGGCCGCGCGCTGGCTGCCATCGACGCGCACCGCCCGCACCTGGTGTTCGGCGTACCGACGATGTTCGCGATGATGCTCGACCATCCGATGATCGACCGGGTGGACATGTCCTCGCTGCACGCGGTCGTCGCGGGCGGCTCCCGGGTGGACCCGGCCACCGTACAGGCCTGCCGGCAGGCCTTCGGCTGCGGGTTCGTCAACTGCTACGGTTCCGCCGACGGCGTCAACTGCACCACCGATCCCGGCTGCCCGCCGGCGGAGGTGCATTCGGCCGTCGGCCGGCCGAACCCGGCGGTCGCCGCGATCCGGGTCGTCGGCGAGGACGGGCGGGACGTGCCCGTCGACGGGGTCGGGGAAATCTGGGGCCTGGGGCCGATGAGTCCGCTCTGCTACGTCGACGCGGATTTCGACGACCGCTACCGCACCGGTGGCGGCTGGGTGCGCACCGGCGATCTCGGACGTGTCGACCGCGACGGTTTCCTGCACGTCGTCGGGCGCCGCAACGAGATCGTCATCCGTGGTGGACGGAACATCAGCCCCGTGGAGGTCGAGCTGCTGCTGGCGCAGCATCCCGCGGTCCGTCAGGTGGCCTGCGTCGGCGTCCCTGACCGGATCATGGGCGAACGGCTGGCCGCGTGTGTGGCGACGAAGGACGGAGCCGCGGCCCCCGCCCTCGGTGAGCTGACGGCCTACCTCGCCGACGCGCACGGCCTGGAACCGGTCAAGTTCCCGGAAAGCCTGCACATCCTCGACGAGCTGCCGCTGTCCGCGGCCGGCAAGATCGACAAAAGGTGGCTGCGGGAACAGCTCACCGGCAGTGGGCCGCGGTGAGCTCCGCGGCCATCCACTTCGATCGCGTGACCTGCCGGTACGGCCGGCGCACCGCGGTCGACAGCGTCGTTCTGGATGTCGGCGCCGGTGAGCACCTCGCCCTGACCGGAACGAACGGATCGGGCAAGAGCACCCTGCTGCGCGCGGCCCTGGGCCTGCATCCCCTCGCCGGTGGCTCGGTGACCGTCGGCAGCGTCGCGGCCCGCACCCGCGCCCAGTGGGCGGCGCGCCGCCGGCAGGTCGCCTGGGTTCCCCAGCGCCTGTCCCCCGGCCGGTTCCCGTTGCTGGTCGACGAACTGCTCGACAGCGGCGGGCATCCACCCGCGGCCCGGGAGGCCGCCGCCGGGCTCGGTGTGGCAGGGCTCGGCGGCCGGCCGCTGCACACCCTGTCCGGCGGACAGCTACAGCGGGTGTTCCTCAGCCGTGCCCTCGGCGCGGTCGCCGCGGGCGCTCAGGCGCTGTTCGCCGACGAGCCCACCGCGGCACTCGACTTCGCCGGCCAGGAGCAGGTTGCCCGGCTGCTCACCCGGCTGCCGGTCACGGTCGTGGTGGTCAGCCACGACCGGGCGATGGCCCGGTCGTGTGACCGGGTCGCCGAGATGGCCGCCGGCCGGCTGCGGGTGATCTGACATGTACCGTCTCGTCGACCTCCTCGCGCTGCCCGCCGTCCAGCGCGGCGCCGTGGGTCTGCTGATCGCCGCCGTCGCGCTGCCGATCGCCGGAGTGTTCATCATCGGGCTGGACATCATCGCCGTCCGGTTCGCCGTCATGCACGTCGCCCTGCTGGGGATCACGGTCGGCCTGCTCACCGGGGCCGACCCGACGCTGTGTGGGCTCACCGCCTGCGCGTTGGCGGGCGCCGGGGTGGCGCCGTTCGCCCGGCGGCCCTCGGGCCTGCCCGGCGCGATGGGCCTGCTGATGACGTTCGCGATCGCTGGCGCGCTGCTGGTGCTGTCCCTCTCCGGGGTCAACGCCACCGGCGCGTTCGAGCTGCTGTGGGGCTCGATCCTGGCGGTCCGCGGCGTCGACCTGGTCGTGCTCGGCATCCTCGCCGTGGCTGTCCACCTGCTCTACCGGCGCCATCGGCGCCAGCTCGCGCTGCTGCTGTTCGACCGGGAACTGGCGCTGTGCTCGGGAGTGCCCGCGGACGCCCTGATGCTCGCGCTGCTCGTGGTCGTCGCGGTCGCCATCGGCGCCGCGATCCGGCTCACCGGCGCGTTGCTGGTCGACGCGCTGACCATCCTGCCCGCCCTCGGCGCCCGCGCTCTCGGCCGCTCCCTGCGGTCGATGGTGATCTGGTCGGTCGTTCTCGGGCTGCTCGGCAGCACGGTGGGATTCACCGTCGCCCTGCTGGTCGACCAGCCTCCCGGCCCCGTGCTGGTCCTGGTCGCCGGTGCCCTGACCCTGCTCACCTATCTGATTCCTGAAGGAGCAACGGATGCGCGTCCTTCGCGCCGCCGCGCTGACCGTCCTGGCGACGATGCTGTCCCTGTCGACGATCGCGTGTGGCAGCACTGACAACCCGTCCGCCGCAACCGCGGCCGGGACTCGGCCGGCCGGTGCGACACCGGCCGCGGGACCGACAGTGGTCGCCTCGACCAGCTGGGTCGGTGCCCTGGCGAAGGCGGCCGGGGCCAGGAACATCACGGTCATCGCACCCGCCACCATCCAGCATCCACCGGACTTCGAACCCACCCCCGGCGATCTCGTCAAGGTCACCGGTGCCGACTACATCCTGTACTCCGTGTTCGACGGTTTCGCCGCCAAGCTCAAGGCCGCGGCTGGTGGAGCGGGCCGGCTCGTGCCGGTCGAGCTGGAGAACACGCCGACAGCGATCAGATCCGAGGTGACCCGGCTCGGCGCCATGTTCGGTACCGCCACGGCGGCCACCGCATGGTTGTCGCTGTTCGACAGCGAATACGCCGCGCTGTCGGGCAGGGTCAAGGCCGCGCTGCCGACGCCGGCACCGACCGCGGTCGCCCACCTGTGGATGGCCTACTGGGGTGCCTTCGCCGGCCTGTCCGTCGTCGGCACCTACGGCCCCCAGCCGGTCTCGGCCGGGCAGCTCGCCGATCTGTCCGCGAAGAGGCCGGCGCTGGTCCTGGCCAACGCACACCTACCGAGTGTCAACCCGGACATCCCCGGCTCGACCCGAGTCGAGATCATCAACTATCCGGACGCCAGTCTCGACCTGCTCGAGGTCTTCCGGACGAACACCGGCCGCATCATCGCGGCGTTCTCCGCACAGCGCTGACCCCGCCGCTGGCTCCCGCCACTGACAACCGGTGCTGACAACCGGTGCTGACAACCGGTGCTGACAACCGGCGACAGCGACGCGAGGTAGGTGCCCCAGCCCCGCGCCGCCGGGCCCCTGTCGCCGATCACTCCTGGCCGCCCAGGCCGCGGCAGGATGAAACGGGTGAAAACCACGCCCCGGGAACCGGACAGCCCGAACGCGCGACTATTGGCAGATGGACTGCAGTACATGCCGCGAAGCGGTCTCAGCCCGCCTCGACGGGGAGAGCGAGTCCCAGCCTCCCGAGCTGATCGACGCCCATCTTGCCGGCTGCGCGCGGTGCCGCGCCTGGGAGGAGACGGCTATCGCGCTGGGCCGGTCGCTGCGGGTGGACGAGGTGTCGGCCGTCCCCGACATGGTCGACGCTGTCATGTCGGCCCCGCCGGCCCGCTCCCGCGGGCCGCTCTCCCGGATCGCCCTCGGCGGCGTCGCTGCCATCCAGATCATCGTCAGCCTCAGTCAGCTGCTCGACGGGGCAGCCGCCGGCGCTGAGGGGCACGGCGCCGAGGGGCACGGCGCCGGCGGGCATCTGTCACCGGCGCATCTGTTCAACGAGAGCGCGGCATGGAACCTCGCGCTGGGGATCGGGATGCTGTGGGCGGCCATGTACGCACGGCACGCGGCTGGCCTGCTGCCGACCATGTTCGGCTTTGTTGTCGCGCTCACCGGGCTGTCAGCTCACGATCTCGCGGTGGGCGCGGCACCGTGGAGCCGCATGATTACTCATCTGCCGCTCTTCGCCGGGCTGGCTCTGCTCTACCTCATAGATCGTGACGAACACCACCGCGGCAGGCCGGTGCCGCGCTGGCCTACCGGTCAGCCGGCCACCGACAGCGAGCAGGAGCCAGCACCGGAGCGGACGGCGCAGGATCTCCGGCCTGGCCGGCCAGACCGCCCGCCGCTACGCTCGGTGAGTCACCACCGTGCCGCGTAAGAGCGCCCGGCAACAGGGGCGTGGATCACGGTCATCCGCTGCCAGTGCCACCGGTGGCGACGGGCCGGTCGGGGTCGGACGACCACGCCGACCACGAGCCCGCGAACAACGCGGCCTCGATCCCGGCCACCGCGAGCGCGGCGATCTGGTGGGCCGCCGTCACCCCGGATCCGCAGTAGACCCCGACGGGTTCTGACCCGTCGACACCCAACGCCACGAAACGGGCACGCAACCGGTCCGGGGACAGGAAACGACCGGTCCCGTCGAGGTTGTCCCCTGTCGCCGCGCTGACCGCGCCCGGGATGTGCCCCGCGCGCGGGTCGACGGGCTCCACCTCGCCGCGGTAGCGCTCCGGCGCGCGGGCATCGAGCAGGACACCCGCGCGGGCCACCCGGGCGGCGCCGTCGGCGTCGAGCAGCGGCAGGTGTCCCGCGGTGAGCACGACGTCTCCGGGGACCGGGACGGTCTCCCCTGTCTCGATCGCGAAGCCGGCCTCCCGCCAGGCGCCCAGCGCGCCGTCGAGGATGCGCACGTCGTCCACGCCCGCCCAGCGCAGCAGCCACCACGCCCGAGCCGCGGCCTGTCCCCCGTTGTCGTCGTAGACCACGACCGGCCGGCCGGCGGTGAGCCCCCAGCCCTGGGCCGACCGCTCCAGCGCCGCCACGCTGGGGAGCGGGTGCCGGCCGGCTCTCCCGCCTGGTGCGGCGGCGAGCTCGGTGTCGAGGTCGACATAGACCGCGCCCGGCAGGTGGCCCGCGCGATAGTGATCACGGCCGTGGGGGTCGCCAAGAGCCCAGCGGACGTCCAGCAGCAGCGGCGGCGTGGCCGACAGCAGCTCGTCGTGCAGGCGCTCCGCGCCGACGAGGACCACGGATCCGCTGGGATCGCCCCGCCGCTGGGAGCCGCCGCCGATTCCTCCGTTGACGACATGTCTGGCGCTGATGGCGC
>NZ_CAKJTP010000199.1:0-509 GCF_917627335.1 Protofrankia sp. CiT1
CGTCCTCCGGCACCGCAACAGGACTTCTCCGGGCGCAGCCTGCTACTTGTTTCTCAGCCCCACCAATCACACAGGCATGCCAGTGTGGGCTCAGTCACTGTGAGATGTCCCATCCGACCCCGTGACCGGGTCAGACGGTGATCCTCCTAGCGACGCCAGGCCCTGAGCCGGAGGAGCTCCCAGGCTGACGGCTCCTTATATTCCCTTAGGCAGCGAGGCTGTAAGGGGATGGAGCAGACTGCGACTTGTTGGCAGTTATTTCTTTGAGCGGATCGTTAACGAGATAACCGCTCATCCTCGGCCCGCTTCCCCTGCCTCGACGTCCGGAGTCGAAGCCGGTCACCCCCGCGTTCTGTCGGTGTTGATGTTCTGTCGGTGTTGACTGTGGCTCATTTCCAGCGCTTGCCGATCGTACGTGAGGAGTGCCCGAACGACCGCCCACGCAGCCCAACACCGGCTGCGCGCCCTATCTTCCCATGGAGTCCCGGTCGTCCGCCACCCGGGTCTGA
>NZ_CAKJTP010000199.1:925-6422 GCF_917627335.1 Protofrankia sp. CiT1
CCCGGCGCAGCATGGGCGGTGTGCTGCCTACGCCGGCAGGGGTCAATCCTCCCGCCCCTTGGCCCGGCGGCCCAGCGCTCGGGAGACCTCGCGGGAGGCGTCCCGCTCGGCGAGCGCGTGCCGCTTGTCGTAGGTCTTGCGCCCGCGGGCGAGAGCGACCTCCACCTTTGCCCGGCCGTCCTTGAAGTAGATGGACAGCGGGACGATGGTCAGGCCGCCCTCCTTCGTCTTGCCGACCAGTTTAGCGATCTCATCACGATGCAGCAGGAGCTTACGGCGCCGGCGCGGGGTGTGGTTCGTCCACGTACCCTCGGTGTACTCAGGGATGTGCACACCGTGCAGCCACGCTTCCCCGTCGTTGATCTGGGCGAAGGCGTCCACCAGTGACGCACGGCCCGCCCGCAGCGACTTCACCTCGGTGCCCTGGAGCACCAGCCCAGCCTCGATGGTGTCGAGAATCGTGTAGTCGTGCCGGGCCCGCCGGTTCTGTGCGACCAGCTTCCTACCGGTCTCCTTTGGCACTTCTGGTGTCCCTCTTCCTCGCAAGCCCCATACACATTCACGTCCCAGGCAGATCCCAGGCAGGTCCCAGACAGATTCCGCCGAACGGGCCGGGGACCTGGACCTCGGCCACGCGTGCGCGGCAACGTCACGTAGCCGCCGGCTCTCCAGGCTACGCCGGCCGCCGGGCAGGCCGGAACGGATGGGTCAGACCCGCAGGTATCGTCGCAGCGCGACCGCAGCCAAGATCGCGGATGTCACGGTGCCGATCAGGAGAACAGCGACGGCAACGGCCCACACCGCGCCCCAGCCGAAGAGCGGGAACATCGCCTGCCGGGCAAACTTATGATCAACAAAATAGACCTTGCACACGATCAGTATCACCACCGCGAACATCCCGCCGAGCATGCCCGTAACCGCACTCTCCATGACGAAAGGCGCGCGGATCGTCGCGTTGGTGGCCCCCACCAGGCGCATGATCGCGGTTTCCCTACGTCGCCCGTGCGCGGAGAGGCGGATCATCGCATAGATCAGCACCACCGCGGCAAAAGCCTGAACGGCGGCAAGCGCGAAGGTGCCGACCGCGAACGCGCGCAGGAAGCGATAGAGCGGCGCGACCAGCGCGCGCTGGTCGCGTACCCGGTCAACGCCGCCCCTCCCGGTGTACTCCAGAACGATCTCGCCAGAGCGGCGTGGGTCAACAAGCGTGAGACGGAACGACGCGGGCAGGTCGGCCGCGCTCACGCCGCTCACGACATCCGGCGAGTTACGGAAGTCACGGGTGAAACGCGCGAACGCACGCGCCTTGTCCTCGTAAACGACCGCCCGCACCAGGGGGTCAGCGCGCAGATCGGCCGCTAGCGCGGCACGTTCGGCGCTGGAGACTCCGTCGTTGAGGTCGATAACAACCTGGATCTGGTCGAGGAAAAACCTGTCGACGGTCCGGGCCTGTGCCCTCAGCAACAGGCCGGCTCCGAGCAACGTGAGGCAGATCGTCACCGTGACGATCACCCCGAGGGCCATCGACAGGTTGCGCCGCAAGCCGCTGACACCGATCACGAGCATCTGACCCAGCCACCTACCAACGGCCATCACTTACAGTGCCAGCCCGTAGGCGCCCCGCAGCTGGTCACGCACGAGGGCACCGTGTTCGAGCTCGATGACCCGGTGACGCATGGCGTCCACCAGAGTGGCGTTGTGCGTGGCCACGACAACGGTCGTACCGATCTGGTTGATCGCATCCAGCAACTTCATGATCCCGGAACTCGTGACCGGGTCCAGGTTGCCGGTTGGTTCGTCAGCCAGCAGGATGCGCGGACGCCCGGCAAAGGCCCGGGCAACCGCGACCCGTTGCTGCTCTCCGCCGGAGAGCTCGTCGGGGTAACGACCCTCTTTACCAGCCAGCCCCACCAAGCTGACGATCGCGGGGACGACAGCGCGTACCACCGGGCTCGGCCGACCGGTGACCTCCAGGGCAAAGGCCACGTTGCCGGCGACCGTCCGGTCGGGCAACAACCGGAAGTCCTGGAACACACACGCCACCCGCCGGCGCAGCAACGGCACCCGGCGCTCCGGGATCCGGTTCACATCCAGGCCGGCAACCTCGACCACGCCGGCCGTGGGCCGTTCCTCCCGCAGCAGCAGCCGCAACAAGGTGGACTTCCCCGACCCCGACGGACCGACCAGGAAGACGAACTCCCCCGCGGCGATCTCGACGGTCACGTCATCCAGCGCGGGACACGCACCTGCTGGATACCGTTTGGTCACCGAAGTCATGCGAATCACGCTTACCACTCCTCGCATCCAAATAGACACTCTAGGTCATCAGTGGATGCTAGCCAACAACGCGGCGGTCACGGCCCCGCGGGCATCCAGCGACCGCGAGGAGCATCACCAGACAGCCAGCGCGGCGTCGCGAGGCAGACAGGGGTGGCGCGGGGAACAGCGGGTAGACAGAGGGCGTGGCCGGCTGAACGGTGGCGGAACTTTTCTGGACCGTCAGACATTGTGCGGGTCAGCGCGCAAGCGCGATGATGCTGGCAGCGGACGCGGGGAGGTCGACGGCATGTGCTGCGAGGACCTGGTATGCGCCCGATGTGCCGGGCCGGTCGCCGAGGCACGGTGTCCGTCCTGCCGATCGGCCCGTGACTCGATGCACCACTCCCCCACCACGATCACACCTCAGATGCTGATCGTCATCGTGTCCGTGCTCCTGGCACTGACCCTGCTCGCCGTCCAGCACGGATAGGTTGCGCTGCGCCCGGACAGGTATCGAGCCCCGTTCGGCCCGCCAGGTCACAGCTGTCAGGCCACAACTGTCAGGCCAGCATCTCCCGCAGCGCGACCACGTCGCCGATGACGATGACGGACGGCGGCCCGATACGAGCGTCATCGGCCAGCGCGGCGATGTCCGCGAGCGGCCCAGTGACCACCTTCTGACCAGCGCTTCCGCCACCATGGATCACAGCCGTCGGGGTGGATCCCGCGCGACCCCGCTTCACCAGCTCCGCGGTGATCTGCCCCAGCGCACCGACGCCCATCAACACGACGATCGTCCCAGCGCCGGTCGCCACGGCATTCCAGTCGACCGTCGAACCCGGATGGGACGGGTCGAGATGACCGGAGACGATCGTGACATCCTGGGTGATCCCACGGTGGGTGACCGGAATACCAGCCAACGCCGGTACCGCCACGGCGCTCGTCACACCCGGCACAACCTCGCAGGGCACCCCCGCGGCCCGACAGGCCAGCGCTTCCTCACCACCACGGCCGAAAACGAAAGGATCGCCGCCCTTGAGCCGCACCACCCCGAGGCCCCGCCCGGCCCGATCCACGATCAGGCGGTTGATCTGATCCTGGGTGATGTTGTGGCCGTGCGCCTCCTTGCCCACGTCCACGATCTCGACGCCGGGCCCGAGGTCGGCGAGCAGCGCCCGCGGAGCCAAGCGGTCGACGACCACCACATCGGCCCGGCGCAGCAGCTCCATACCTCGAACAGTGATCAGATCGGGACGGCCCGGCCCACCGCCGACCAGCGCCACCCAGCCACCCGCGGCGGGCCGCGCGGGCACGGCGGCATCCGGCGATACCGCCCACACGGTGGCGCCGGCCATCAGGCCTGTCTCGGAACTGTCCATGGTCCTAAGGTTGCCTCGGGAGGCGCGGACGCGCGAGAGACGCCCTGAGCCCGGTGCCCCGTACCCCGCGCGAGAAGCGCCGATCGGCCACCGTCGACGATCAGGCCGGGCCTTCGGCGGTGCGCCGCCAGCGGATCTCAGCATCGATGAAGTCGTCGATATCGCCGTCGAGCACCGCTCCGGTGCCGGACGTCTCCACATCGGTCCGCAGATCCTTCACCATCTGATACGGATGCAACACGTAGTTGCGGATCTGCGAGCCAAAGGAGACATCCTGTGGGCCGCCGGTCAGCCGCTGCTTCTCGGCAGCCTCCTCCACACGTCGGCGCTCCAGCAGTTTGGCCTGGAGCACCATCATGGCCGCGGCCTTGTTCTGTAGCTGGCTGCGTTCGTTCTGGCAGGTCACCACGATGTTCGTCGGCAAGTGGGTGATCCGCACCGCCGAGTCGGTGGTGTTGACGCCCTGCCCGCCCGGTCCCGACGAGCGGAAGATGTCGATCCGCAGTTCCTTGTCGTCGATGTCGACGTGGTCGGCCTGCTCGACGGCGGGCGTCACCTCGACCCCCGCAAACGACGTCTGACGGCGGTTCTGGTTGTCAAAGGGGCTGATCCGCACCAGCCGGTGGACGCCGTGCTCGCTGCGCAGCGTCCCGTAGGCGTATGGCGCCTTGATCTGGAACGTGGCGGACTTCAGGCCCGCCTCCTCCGCCTCAGAGGTGTCGAACACCTCGGTGCTGTACCCGTGCCGCTCGGCCCAGCGCAGGTACATGCGCAGCAACATCGCGGTCCAGTCGGCGGCGTCCACGCCACCGGCTCCGGCGGACAGCTGAATGATCGCATCCCGCTCGTCGTACTCACCGGACAGCAGCGTGCGGACCTCGAGCGCGGAGATGTCACGAGTGAGTTTTGGCAGGCCCGCCGCGGCCTCAGCCAGCAGGTCGTCATCATCAAGGTCAAGAGCGGCGAGAATGTCGTCAAGGCGCCGTCGCAGCGCTTCGACGCGCGCGATGTCCCCCCGCGCCGACGAAAGCCGGCGGGTGACGCTCTGCGCTCTGTTCTGGTCGCTCCACAGGTCCGGATCCGCCGCCTCACGCTCCAGATCAGCGGCGCGACGCCGGAGACTTTCAAGATCAAGAACTGCTTCGATGCCGGTGAGCGTCGAGTCGAGAGTCTTGATCTCCTCTGTGAGGTCGGCGGCCATGAGACCTATCTTACCGGCGGGAACGCACCACCCCCAGCCGGATTCCGATCTTGGCGTGGCGACATTGCCACCCGCGCCAGCGCGCCGCCGCGCGGTCGTCCCAGCGGTACCCCCGCCCGGTTCGATCGCTCGAGGTTCACCCGCCCGTAGACGGCATTGTCCCCGGCGGGCAGCCCGGCCACCGCCACTGCCATAGCCATAGCCATAGCCAGCCGCCGGCACCGCCACCGGCATAGCCACCGCCACCGGCACCGCTCATGCGGCAACCGGACGGCGGCCGAATGACGGCCAGCTGGCAGAAACACGGCCCGCCGGCCCGAAACCCGAGCGCGGCTCTGCTACAGGCCGGAAATCCCTCCAAGGTCAACAAGACATCGGACCCGACCAGAATTGACGTGGAGAGACTTAAAGCACATCCAGCACGCCCTCGCTACCGAGGTGTCAGCGCGGCCCAACGACTATCTTGACTGTCAGTAGGCTCTTCGGCCAGGAAAGTGGTGACAGGCGGGTGTCATTCCATGTTCGGCCGGATTTGGCGTTGCTGGGCGCTGGTGAGCCGTGAACGACAGAACAGCCGGCACCTACCTCTCGACCGATACCGGCGAACTGCATGACGCCTGTATCCGGACCCTGGCAGAGACACTCATCAGCTATGAGA
>NZ_CAKJTP010000200.1:0-5991 GCF_917627335.1 Protofrankia sp. CiT1
CTCCACCGGAGCTGGACCTTCTCCGGTTCGGGGAGAACGCGCTCTACGCCTACCGGGACCGGGGTCTCGTGCTGCGGGTGGCACGCCCGGAGAGCCGGGTCGAGCAGGTCGCGCGGACGGTGGAGTTCGTGGTGCGTCTCGCGGCCCGCGGGATGGAGGTAGCCGAGCCTGCCGCCGTCTCGGGTGTCGGTCAGCCGGTTGTCACGTCGACGGATGTCGTGATCTTGTGGGTGTATTACGAGATCGACGCAGGCTGCCGGGTGACACCGCGGGAACTGGGCGGGCTGCTCCGCCACTTTCACGATTGTGCCGCACCGGATGGGGATCGTGTCGGGCCGTGGGAGCCCTTCGCGCTGCTTCGCCCTCGATTGGACGGCGCGCGCCGGGACGGTATCGAACAGAGCCTGATCGACCCCCTTGAGGCGCTTCTCGCGTCGCTGGAATCGCATGTTCCTGACGTGGTGTCCACGCTGGGAACCGGCGTCATCCACGGTGACATGCACTACGGAAATGTCATGTGCCTTCCCGGCCGCAGGCTGCTCCTCATAGATTTCGATCAGATATCTGCCGGTCCGCTTGAGTGGGATCTCGTGCCGAACCTGGTGACCTATCGGCGTTTCGGGATGTCGGACGAGGACTACGCAAGCTTCTCCGCCGCATATGGGTATGATCTCCGCGCGTCGCCGCATGCCGGGACTTTTATCGCGCTGCGGGAGTTGGGAATGGTGACGTGGCTGCTCCAGCAGTACGGGACGAGCGCGAGCCTCGATGCGGAGATTCACCGTCGGATCGATTCCATCAATGATCCTGGCTCGCGTGCGACCGCTTGGCGAGCGTATTGACCTGGCCGGTTCCGCCGTTCGATCCTACGGTGGCACGGTCCGTGCACCGGCTTTCGACTGTCATTGCCACGACCGCTGAGACCGTCGACCTTTTACGGGCGGAAGGCCAGCCGCTCTCTGAGCTTCTCCGGCTCGGGCGGCTGGAACCCTTCTATGTTGCCGCGGCCCGGCAGCTTCCGCGGGTCCTGGCCTGTCGGGATATCGACGCGGATTCCCTGACGTTCCGTAGGGGTGAATCGACAACCGCTACCGTGTGTAGGGCGCGACTGTGGTTATTTGATGCACAGGCGGGGCCGGTCGTGGTCGTGTTTTCCGTTGATGTCGAGTGCGCGCCGACGGTGTTCATCCCGTTCCTCGAGGACTGCTATTATGATCATGTTGCTGTCGGATCTTTTTCGCTGGAACGCTACGTAGCCGAGACGCTCGAAGAGGCTGACGTCCAGACCGTGGAGAGCGCTGGCCTGACGGCGCTTGGCCCGCAGCGGCACCAGATGGTGTTCACGTCCGCGACGCTGCCCGAGGATCCGATCCAACGGATCGTCTACCGGGCGGACCTCGACTGGAATCCTGAGTATTCGTCCATCCGGTTTCCCGCCGGGTTGAACCGGAGACCCGCCAGCGGCGCGGCCGTAGGTGCTTACGTCTGCTATTCGCCCAGCAGGACTATATTGAGAACTGTGCCCTTCTGTCCGCGGTACAGATTGTCGCCGCGACCGGCAAGGTCCGTCAGATTCGCCTGGCTGCCTATGATGCGCTCTTGCGGGTCCGTGACCTTTCCCGTGACCGTGGCGCTCTGAGTATGGCGGAACGCCGCGCGGAACTCGCCAGGATCAATGAGACGATGGCGGAACAGGAATTGCAGCTCACCTTCGGGGTGGAGACGGCGTGCGAGATCGGTATTCTGATTCCGGCGCTGCGTGTGGAGAACTTCCATCGTCAGCTCATCGAGTGCGCGGGGCTTACCGATAATGTGTCCACGGTATCGGCGATGCTGGCCCGTCTGGCGTCGGTCCTGAGTGCCGAACAAGCATCACAGGGCTTGCTCGACGCCCGAAAGCAGGATCTTCGACGGCTCCGGTACGGAGTGGCGGTCGGCTTCCTGTCCGTCGTCGCCGTGCCGATCGCGATCATTCTGGGGTTCTTCGGTGGTTCATACCGGGAAGTGGATGCTGGGAGATCCATTTTCGACTGGCGACGCTACTACCCGATGTACCTGTCGGTCCTTGGGCTTATTTTCTTTGCTGGCGGAGTTTTTCTGTACCTTTTCTGGCGCGAGCGTCGAGAACTCCGTAGGGTAGCCGGTACGGCGCTCCCTTGACGTGGACGTCAGAATAACCTATCCGGTCGATGGGCGAGGTCAACCGGTCGTAGCGACGCCCGCCTCGTGCTGGGAGCAGGGGGTTGGTAAGCTGATCGCGATCGGGCAGGCTCCTCGCCTGCCCCACCAGCCCGATTCGAACCCCCTGCTTAGTGGTCGCCGCCGGAAGTTGTTCGGGGGGTGCCGGATGACAGACGGATGTATCGTGAGGCGGAGAAGGCCCAGGTAGCGGTGTTCTACCTGGGCCGACGACAACGAGGCGAGGCGCCCTCTGGCGCCGGCAGACCCTGGACGAACTTCCGGCGGCGACCACTTAGGGCCCAGCACGAGGCGGGCGTCGAGTATCGCCTCCACCACTTGATACCGCCGTCGTGTGGAGGTGCCCGGCTGAGCGATAGCCTCGAAGACCCGGAGGGAAGCGTTTTGCAGAATGGGTGGGGGAACCGATGGCTGTGATGCGTTACAAGGACACCGCGTACCCAGTGAACGAGCTGGTCCAGCACGTCAAACGCGGCACCCTCGCCCTGCCGGACATCCAACGGCCGTTCGTCTGGCAGCACACCAAGGTACGGAATCTGCTGGACTCGATGTACCGCGGTTTCCCTGTCGGGAATCTTCTGTTCTGGGAGACAGGGACCGAAGCCGGAGCCCGGCAGATCGGCGAGTCGGGTCGGACCAGTGCTCCTCGCCTGCTGATCGTCGACGGCCAGCAACGGCTGACGTCGTTGTTCGCCGTAATGACCGGGCAGCAGGTGCTCAAGGACGATTTCACGACGACACGCATCCGGATCGCGTTCCGGCCGAGCGACGAGACGTTTGCGGTGACGGATGCGGCGATCGAGAAGGACCCGGAGTACCTCGCCGACGTGAGTGTTCTGTGGAGCCCTGAGGTCAGCAACCGACAGGTGGTCCGGGAGTTCCTGGGCAAGCTGGAACGCAAGCGTGAACTCGACGATGCCGAGCGCGACCGGTTGGACGAGGCGATTGGTCGGTTGATCAATCTGACGAACTACAACTTCCAGGTGGTGGAGTTGTCCGCCGACCTGGACGGTGACGAGGTCGCCGAGATCTTCGTGCGCATCAACAGCGAAGGCGTGACGCTCAACCAGGCCGACTTCATTCTCACTCTGATGTCGGTGTTCTGGGACAAGGGCCGCCGGGACCTGGAGGAGTTCTGTCGCAGTTGCCTGCTTCCGTCGCGGACCGGGGCATCGCCGTTCAACTGGTTCATCGAGCCGAAGCCTGACCAGCTGCTACGCGTCGTCATTGCGGTGGCCCTGCGCCGGGCCACACTCAAGCAGGTCTATACCGTCCTGCGCGGCCGCGAGGCGGAGACCGGCAAGGAATCCCCTGTGCGGCGGGACTCGCAGTTCGCCCAGCTCCAGGCGGCCCAGGAGCACGTTCTCGACCTGACCAACTGGCACGAGTTCCTGGACTGCATCGAGCGTGCCGGCTTCCGCAGCACCAAGATGATCTCCAGTCAGAACGCGCTCATCTTCTCGTACGCGCTGTGGCTGATCGGACGCATCGACTTCGGTGTCCCCATCGACCGTCTCCGCGAGGTGATCGCGCGCTGGTTCTTCATGGCTCACACGACCGGTCGGTATTCGGGTTCGGTGGAAACCCAGGTCGAGCGAGACCTCAGCCGACTGCGCGATCTCTCAGTTGGCGACTCGAACGCTTTTGCGGGCACCCTATCGAAGATCATCGACGATACCTTCACGCAGGACTACTTCACGATCACCCTGCCGAACGAGCTGGCCACGTCGGGGGCGAAGTCCCCAGTACTGCTGGCCTACTTCGCGGCGCTCAACATCCTCGATGCCGACGTACTGCTGTCCACCGGCAAGATCCGGTCCCGGATGGATCCGGCAGTGCTTCGCAAGAAGGGCATCGAACGTCATCACCTGTTCCCACAGAACTACCTGAAGAAGGTCCTCGGCGTCACCGACGCCTCCCGGATCAACCAGGCGGCCAACATGGCCATGGTCGACTGGAATGACAACATCGCTATCCTGGACAAGGCGCCCGACGACTACTGGTCCGGACAGCTTGCCGCGAAAGGCATCGCCCCCGACATCCTCGACCGGCAGGTCGAATGGCATGCACTGCCGACCGCGTGGACCAAGCTCAGCTACGACGAGTTCCTCGCACAACGCAGGGTTCTCATGGCGAAAGTGATCGGGAACGCGTTCGACCTGCTGAGCACGACCAGTTATCGGGCCGACTACCCGCCGAGCCCCCTCCCAGGCGACGCGGAGCGCCGCACGAGCGCGTTCCACGGCATCAAGATCGCCGATCTGTTGGCCGCCGGATTGCTCGCTGCGGGCACGACGCTCACACCGTCGCGGGGCGACGACGTCGTCGCAACAGTCGACGCCGACGGGAACATCGTGGTCGACGACGAGCGCTACGACTCCCCGTCCGGAGCTGCGAAGGCGGCAACCGGCCTTGGTCTCAACGGCTGGGTGTACTGGGTGGCCGACACGGCGCAAGGCGAGTTCACGCTCGCCGAGCTACGGGCAGCATATGCCGGCGACGACCCGTCCTCCGCAAGCTGATAGGCGGCTGCCGATTCGCTCCAAGTGTGTTCGACGACGGAAGGACCGCCGCATACCGTTCCCAACGGGTGACGAAGTACAGGCCTTCGGAAAATTCTTAGAGCGTGTTTCTAAACTGCCACCCCATAGATGATGTTGTAGTTGTGCAAACACGCTCACGTACCCATACGGATAGACACGGCGTGGCACCCCCACACGGCAGCGGACTCCTGGTAAAGCGCGGGTGTCGAATCCAACCGCCCTACCAGGAGCCCGAGCGCCAGTATCGTCTGCGTGCACGTGTGTGTCCTGCCCCGCCCACCCCGAATCCCGTCGGCCGGTGGTCGTAGCACCACACGACGGTTTCTACCCGTCCTCGACGATCACGGATGCGCAGTGGAGGGTGCTCGAACCGCTCCTGCCCGCGCCGGGTAACCGGGCGGGGAAGGGTGGCCGGCCCGAGAAGCACGCTCGACGGCGTGTCCTGGACGCGATCTTCTATCTGGTGCGGGGTGGCTTGGCTTGGCGACAGCTCCCCGTGGAGTTCCCGCCGTGGCGAACGGTGTACGGACTGTTCGTACGGTGGCGGACGGCCGGTAGTTGGCAGGCTATCCACGACGCGCTGCGTGACCGGGTGCGGGTGGCTGCCGGCCGCTCGCCGTTCCCGACGGCAGCGATTATCGATTCACAGTCGCTTAAGGGCGCCGATACTGTGACTAATGGTAGCCGCGGGTATGACGCTGGAAAAAAGATTAATGGGAGAAAACGGCATATAGCGGTGGATACGCTCGGGCTCCTGCTGACCGTAGTGATCACAGCGGCCAGCGTGCAGGACCGTGACGGCGCGCCCCCGCTGCTGGCCCGACTGCGGGAGCGCTTTTCCCCTGGTCAGCGTAGTCTGGGCCGATGGCGGGTATGCCGGCCGGTTAGTCAGGTGGGCCAGGCAGGTGCTGAAACTGACCGTCACCGTCGTCAAGTGCGGCGACGATGTCAGCGGGTTCGTGGTGTTGCCGCGCCGGTGGGTCGTGGAGCGCACTTTCGGTTGGATCATCCGGTATCGGCGGTGTGTTCGTGACTACGAAAGGTTGCCGGTCCAGCACGAGACCATGGTCTACATTGTTATGATCATGCTGATGTCGCGGCGGCTCGCGCAGCGACCGCCCTCGCGGCAGCGCCGGAACCTGGATGCGCGGACCGAGGGAGCCGTCTCCGATGCCGACCCGATCCGGTAGGCAAGCAAGGTCAAAATTAGTTATTAATCTTGATGAGAGTTTCCAAACGCCCTCTAAGA
>NZ_CAKJTP010000201.1:0-5810 GCF_917627335.1 Protofrankia sp. CiT1
TGTGCGACCCGCCCTGACCATCTGCCTCTCGCGCCAACCCGACCTGGCCGCGACCATGGACATCCAGATCCCGGCGCTGGCCTGGCAGCCGACCACCGCCGGCTACAGCCGCACCGTCTACGTCGACGGGCACGCCGTCCCCGTCGAGGTCCGTGAAGGGGACAAGGCTCTACATTTCGCCTACGACACCGACCCGGCCCGCGACGCGGCGCTGCGTGGGCTGCTCCCGGCCATGTTCCCGGCGATCGTCGCCGACCTTGCCCTTCGCACCCACCCCGTCCTGCTCGCTCTACGCCAGCAGTACGCCGGGGTCATCCTGATGCGCGCCAACCCGTTCGAGGCGCTCGTGCTCACCGTGCTGTCGCAGAACCGCTCCGGGGAGACCGTGCGCGCCGTCTTTCCCGGTCTCGCAGCCGCGGCCGGCGGCATCGCCCCGGCGCGGCTGGCGAGCCTCGACCTGGACACGCTGACGCGGCTCATCCGCTCCGCCGGCCCCTACAAGGCGCCACGACTCGCCGACACCATCCGCCGCATCCTCGACGACGGGCCCGACGTGTTCGACAAGACCGTCCGCGAGGCACCCACCGAGCAGGCCCTGGCCTACTTGGAAGCCTTGCCCGGCGTCGCCCACAAGACCGCCGCCTGCGTCCTCGTCTTCGCGGCCGGCACCCGCACCACCCTGCCGGTCGACACCCACCTGTTCCGCGTCGCAGACCGCCTCGGCCTGGCCCGCCACGACGGCAGGCTCACCACGACGACCCGCAACGCCATCATCGCCAGCCTGCTGGACTACGGTCCCGACCTCGCGCCCGCGCACTTCCTGTTCCTGCTCGTCGGCCGCTCCACCTGCACCGCCGCCGCGCCGCGATGCGGCGCCTGCTTCCTGCGACCCCACTGCCCCCACGCGACCCAGGCCACCAGGCAATCCGCCGGAGCCCCCCGGTGATCGACGTAGCGATCATCGCCAGTGTCGGAATCCTGACCCGGTTATCCGGCCGTGGCACGATCGACATGGCGCTCACGCACCTCGTCCTGACCGATCCTGCCTACACCGCTTACCACGCCGCCCGCTCCGCCGCCGGCGGACAGGTCATCCTCGACAACAGCGCCTACGAACTGGCCGCCACCAGCGGGCGCGGACTTCCCGCGACCGACGTCCTGACCGCCGCGGCAATGGTCGGCGCAAGCGACGTGATCTGCCAGGACGTCCTCTACGACGGTCCCGCCACCCTCGCCGCCACCAGCCGGTTCCTCACCGAGGCCGCCGACGCGCGCTACCAGCCCAGCCGGTTCATGGCCGTGCCCCAAGGCACGACACGGGCCGAGTGGCTGACCAGCTACGACGCCCTCGCCGCGCTCCCCGGCATCGACCTGATCGGGCTGAGCAAGCTGTCCGTACCCCGCTGCTGGGGCCGGCCGGTCGCCGAAGCCCGTCTCGCCTGCGTCGCTGAACTCGCCGCCCGCGGCGGCCCGTATCTACACCTGCTCGGCGGCGACCGGAGCCTGCCCTGGGAACTGCGGGAACACCGCCGGCGAGGCCACGAGGCCGTCCGCTCCAACGACTCCTCCTTCGCTTACTGGTACGCCGCCAGTGGCATACCCGTCGACGAGACGACCGGCAGGGCAGCGCGGGAGGCATCCGCCCCACCCGACCTCACCCACCGCCAGCTCACCGGCGAGCAACTCACCGACGCCGAGCGGCTTGCCAGCCTCGTCCTCGACGCCGCCGGACACAGCACCCGACGACCCGTGGAGGCCCCGCGATGACCGTGCCTACCCACACGACGACGTTCGTCGAGATCACCAGCCGGTGCGAAGGGCTACACCACTGGCCCGAGGCGCCACCGCACGAGCACTACCTTCGCGACCCGCACCGGCACACCTTCGTCGCCGTCGTCCGCGTCCAAGTCTTCCACGACGACCGCGATATCGAAATCAACACCCTCGCCCGCTGGCTCAACCACGCCTGGACCTCGCTCGCCACCTCCCACCGTGAGGCCGGCGACGGGCGGCTCCTCGATTTCGGCACCCAAAGCTGCGAACAGTTCTCCCGCGCCATCACCCAGCTCGTCATCGACCGCCATGGCGACCAGCGGGAAATCACCTGCACAGTCCTCGAAGACGGCCTCCTCGGCGGCGGGATCACCTACCGCCCCACCGCCGCGGCCCACGAAACGGCAAGCCCGCGATGAGCACGCCCGTCAGGCAGCCACCCCAGCCGCCAGCCCTGCGGGCCGCACGGGTCGAGGGCGGCACCATCGTGCTCTGCCTCGGCCCACACCACCTCCTGACCGGCAGATCACCGGCAGCGGACGACGTCATCGTTCTCGCCCGCCTCCACGAACGGAGCCCGGCAGACCCGGTCAACACAATCGTCCTCACCTGGGACGACACGACCGCTACCACCATTGAGGCCAGAACCGCCGACGACAGTCGCCGCGCTTCCGCGACCCCACACGATCTCGGCCCCATCTACCAGGCGCTGCGCCCCGCGCCCGCGGTCACCCGCCTCCACCAGCACCTGTCCGACGCTCCAGCGCAGCGTCTGGTCCCCCTATTCTGTCTCACGGAACACCCGCGCGGTGTCCACACCTACAGCCGCGTCCGACTCCACCCCGACGACGCCTGCTTCCTGCGGACCACCGCCGACCCAGTCGCCAGTACCGTGACCAGCCTCGGCTGGCTTCCCCAAGCGGTCGCTCTCCACGCGCAGCACGCCCAGTTCCTCAACAGCCATGCCGCCGCCTTCCAGAAAGCCTTCCCTAGCCGCGAGATCGAATACAAGTACACCCTCGATCCCACCACCGAGATATGGACTCCGGCGACCGACCTGCACACCCACCTCCAACAATCACCGCCGCCCGGTTTCGTCCCCGAGTACCGAGACACCTTCCAAATGTGGGACTATCACAACCACGTTTTTGAAACCGTCGCACCTCCAGGCGAGCGCGGCTATGTCTCCTTCATCCCGACCACCGACGGCACATACATCGTCAAGCGAAAAACTTATACTGTCGACGGTTATGATCGGGGCGAACACCACACCCACGGCGTCACCATCGACACGCCATTCGTTGACTACCTTTCCGGCGTCCTCGGCCTGACCTGCCGGCCGTTGCCTCCTTTCCGCCGAGTCCGTTACGACGTCAACCTTGAATCCATCGCCTCCGGCCACCTCTACGCTGCCCTCTTCGATCGCGTCACCCTGCTTGCCCGACCCGACCTCGCCCTCGTCCAATGCGAACTCGAATACCGGCGCAGCAGAACAGTCCTCCCACCCGACGAGCCGGCCGTACTCGTCGAACTGGACAGGCTCGGCGACTGGCTGGAGACGTTCTTCGTCAAGCGGGGCCTCGCCACCGACCGAGGCTCCTACTCCAAGCTGTCTTTCCTCCGCGATGCCGTCGCCGCCCACCCAGGCCTCGCCACCCAGGAGCAGTCCTTTCCTCCCGGCTGTCCCGACTGGCGCCCTGCCGGCGGGCTGACACCGCGTGCGTCCGACCCACCCGATACGGTTCTCGTCAGACACAAACCCTGACTGGCGACCCATCGCGAGTACCAGGCCAAGCCACAGCCGTCTTCAGCGGGAAAGGACAGTGTATTGATGTCCGGATTCGACCGGGTCATCACCGGTGTCACCACCGTGGTCCCCGGCCCCGGCGACACGGTCACCTTCATCCGCCAAGCCCGCGGACCCTACGCAGGGAGCTGGCTCCTACCAGGTGGGAAGGTCGAGTTTGGCGAGTCCCTCGCCGAGGCCGCACGGCGGGAAGTCCACGAGGAATCCGGCTGCATCGTCCGCCAGATCGACCCGCTTGGCGTCTACGAACTCCGCGGTACCTGGCCGGGCGGGCGCTACCACCTCATCATGTTCGGCTTCATCTCACGCGATATCGGCGTCATCCCAGGAGGTTTCACCGGCCACGGTGTCAATGACACCCGTCAGGCTCGGCCCGAGGACCTACCGCTCCACCCCGCCGTCCAACAAATGCTCGTCGACGCGGGCGTCGCCGCGATCCCACAAGACACGATCGACAAGGCTCTCGACCAAGCAAACATCGACCTCGCGCGCCGCCTCATCACACGCTAGGGGATTTTGTCCCGGGCGCCTAGTCCCGGGGCTCTACGCCAGATAGGGCCATCCAGTACGTTGACAGGGACCCGCTGGTGCTGGTGCACGCTCGAGCGCTGGTCAGCAGTGCCCCGCAAGGCGCCACGGTATATGTAGAGCAGGATCTGACGGAGCCGCACCGGATCTTGAAAGTGGCAGCCCTCACGGGGGATTTCTCCGCACCCGTGGCTGTTGTGATCTTGGCGACGACGCAGTTCATCGTCGACACCGAGGAGGCGCACGCGGGCAGTTTGGTCTCAGATGATCAACGGTGTGTGTATCGCATGGCGCGGCATATTCATGGTTGGTTGAACATGCGGTCCGAAGCAGTCCTGCGGTGCTCCGAATACGCCCCTGTGGGCTGCGATGACATGTCATCGCGGGCTTCCCAGAGCACCGAAATCGGGTGGATAAAATGGCGCCAGGTGGCACGAAATCGGTAAGGGACATATGACGGTGTCGCGCACAGCGCGACACCGTCCAGGATTCCTCGTCTGAAGCTACCGCGCGTTTCTTTGCCGGTGTTCGTGACGCACTACAAGATCTAAAACTTAAAACAAGATCATCTCTGCAGGGTGTTATCGGATCCCCGCCGGGTCGGCAACCACGGGGGTGCATGTCTGTAAGGGGCCGGCTACGGGTGTCGTGGCATGGTCTACCCTGTCGAGATCGGTTGGGGGGTCGATGTGGACGGTTCTGGGCGCGACGGCGTGCCGCTGGTGGATCTTCGGTTGTGGGGGAAAAGCAAGGGGCTACCGCGGCCGTACCCGCTGATCTGTCATCTGATCGATTCCGGTGCGGCCACCGAGGTGCTGTGGCGGGACGTGCTGCCGCGCTCGGCCAGGCAGGTGATAGCCGACGGGCTCGGCGTCTCCGACCCGGACGCGGGCCGCCTGCTCGCCTTCTGGACGGCGCTGCATGACATCGGGAAGGTCATACCGGGCTTCCAGATGCAGGCCCGCGAGGCGTTCGCGCGGCTGTCGGGTTACTCGACGGACGGCGCGCGTCGGGACTTCGGCCATGACGGGGCGACGCATCTGTTCCTGGGCCGCGTGCTCGGCGAACTGGGCTACGTTTCCGGCCTGACCGGGGGCGCGTCGGCAACCCGGGTCGCGCAGATCCTGGGTGGCCACCATGGCTGTTTCTACAAGGTCGACTCCCGGGAGTTCGACAGCCGCCTGGAATTTCCGCAGCTCGGCGCCGGGGAATGGGAGATCCAGCGGCGGGCTGTGCTCGACGCGGTGACGGGGGTGTTCGCTCCGCCGCCGGCACCGAAAGCTGTGGGGATCGAATCGGCGGCGCTGATCTGCGGTCTGGTGATCCTGGCTGACTGGCTGGTCAGCCAGGAGGACTTCCTCTCGGAACGCCTGGATGATCTCCCGGCCGACGCGGACCTGCCGGCGTTGTGCGGCCACCGGACGCGTTCCGCGGAATACGCCGTTGAGCTGGTCGCAGACGCGGGCCTGGGACGATTGGCGTTGCAGGGCGGATCGTTCGCGCAGGAGTTCCCCGACTACCCGCCCAACGCGCTGCAGCGCTCGGTCGCCGAGGGCCTGCCGCCGTTGCTGTCCGGCCCGGGGCTGTTGCTGGTGATGGCGCCGATGGGGATGGGGAAGACCGAGACCGCCCTGCATGCGGCCCGGTTGATGGGGGACGCGGCCGGAACGGCGGGTCTGTTCATGACGTTGCCGACGATGGC
>NZ_CAKJTP010000202.1:0-5156 GCF_917627335.1 Protofrankia sp. CiT1
GGGTCGACGCGGCGGCTGCGGGATACCGAGACGGCGCTGGAATGGGCTGAAGAGGAGCTGTTGCAGGAGGACCTGGCGGCCCTTCCGCCGACGGGCCACGTGCCGCTGGACGCCCAGGAGCTGTTGGCTGAGCTCGGTGCCGAGGAGATGGCCTTCATCCGGGCGGCTACGGAGGTCCGCACCTATGACCAGGGTGAGGTCGTGTATGACGAGGGTGATCCGGCGGATGCGCTTTACTTCGTCACTCGAGGGCTGGCGAACATCGAGGTAAGCGCGGGTGGGAACCGTTGGTTCCGGCTCAAGACGGTGTCTGCTGGAAGCGCCTTCGGTGAGCTCGCGATCGTCGATGGTGGTGTGCGGACGACTCGTATCGTTTCCGCTGGGATCACGGTCTGTGAGGTGCTGTCGACGGTGGCCTTCGAGCTGCTGTTGAAATGCCATCCGGGGGCGGGGGATGCCATTTTCCGGGCGATCGCGCGGAGCCTGTCCTGCCGGTTGCGGGAGACCACGAGGGAGATCCAGGCTCTGGAGGAGGGATGACGGGAGCGGCCGGCCCGTCCGCGCGACCTTGCGCAATCGCGGCTAGGCGTGGCCCCGGTGACGGTCTCTTCCCGGCCCTGACGCAACCGTCGGCATCCCTGCCCCTATGAACACAGGACCTCCGGAGCGCGGCGCGTGCTCCGCTCATGCGGTGCGCCAGCCGGGCCGAAGCTCTGGCCACAGGACAATATAAAGATCATTATATGGCAAAGCGGGAGGAGCTGTTTCCTCGCCGTGGAGCTTGGCCGGAGCCCCGGGCCGAACCATTGGGTCCGGGGTGAACAGCTGGTGGCGTCTACCTGGCTGCCGGCCCCGAGGAGCTGGCGCGGGCGACCCCTGTCGATCACGGGTATAGGATGATCGAACTGTCGTGCCAGACAGATTGCCGCGTCAGGTCAGGGACAGGGAGCCGGTGAGTTCCTGGCCCGGAGCCAACCGAACCCGGAAAACGCGAGGGGATACCTCCCCCGAGGCCTCCCACATGCGTCGCGCCCATTCGGAGTTCGGCCAGCGTGTATCCGGTGACCACCATGCGCCTGCGAGGTTCGCCTGGTCCAGCTGGGCGCCGGTGAGGTTCGCCCCGAACAGGCGGGCGTCGGTGAGGGTCGTCTCGGTGAGGGTCGCCCTGTCCAGCTGGACGCCGGACAGGTCAGCCCGCTCCAGCTGGCTGCCGGTGAGGTTCGCCCCGGCCAGCCGGGCGCCGGTGAGGGTCGCCCCGGCCAGCCGGGCGCCGGTGAGGTTCGCCCCGAACAGGCGGGCGCCGGACAGGTCGGCCCCAGCGAGCTGGGCGTCGGACAGGTTCGCCCCGAACAGGCGGGCGCCGGTGAGGTTCGCCCCGAACAGGCGGGCGCCGGACAGGTCCGCCCCGGCGAGCTGGCTGCCGGACAGGTCCGCCCCGGCGAGCTGGCTGCCGGACAGGTCCGCCCCGGCGAGCTGCCCGCCGGACAGGTCCGCCCCGGCGAGCTGCCCGCCGGACAGGTCCGCCCCGGCGAGCTGAGCGCCGGACAGCTCCGCATCGAACAGGCGGGCGCCGGACAGGTTCGCCCCAGCCAGCATGCTGTCGGACAGGTCGGCCCCGGCCAGCATGGTGTTGGACAGGTCGGCCCCGGCCAGCATGGTGTTGGACAGGTTCGCCCCGAACAGGCAGGCGCCGGACAGGTCGGCCCCGGCGAGCTGAGCGCCGGACAGGTCCGCCCCGGCCAACCGAGAGCTGATGGCGCCCACCGTTGCCGGCTCGGCCAGTTCTCCCTGCGTTTTCGTCGCGGTGGGCGAGTGGGTCTGGATCCGGAGACTGAGGTCATCACGGAGAAAGGACGTAGCAGGGAGCGGGTGAATGTCGTCGGTAGTCATTGCCTGTCCCCTTCTTTTCAGCGGCTTGCGATGGTGGTGCAGGAGGCTGGCCATGGCGCGAGCCGTGGCCACATCGTTGATAATCCTCGTGATCTCGACATGGGAATAGCCTGGTGCGCTCAACGACACAGTGGTATACCCCTGTCCCGGGGCGGCTGGGGGTCCTGCGGCCTCTTGTGAAAGATCGTGGCGCGGGGGAGCTCGGCGGGCTTCGTTGAGCCGCGGAGAGCAGCCTGGATGGTGAGGACGACGCGTGTGGTACGGCGCTGTTCAGTGCGTATCCAGGCCCGGCAGAGGCGGCTGAACGCCAGGAAACGGCTGCCGACGAAGTAGGTCGTCAACGCCGCGCCTCCGTCCGGAAATTATCCTACCCGGCGTAACTCTATATCGGCGAATGGACGTAGTCCGACGATCAACGTGTCGGGGAGGAGTCCTCGATGGCCGCCGTGGTCAGGGGCAGTTCTCCGGCAGCTATGGTAGGTAAGGCCGCGTGGGCTTCTCCAGGCTCGTTTCTTGATCATTTGTGCGCCCGTCGACCATGCGTGCAGGATTGGCCAGGTATACCATGCCAGGGCATCGGTCAGCATCAGAAACGGGTTCTCCTGACGCGATCGTGGGTGTGATCGCTGTGCGATGGGTCGCCATAAGAGCGCGTCCTTCTCTCGCTGGGCTGCGCGATCGGTGAGAAACCGTGCCCGACAAAGAAAGAACGGTGTGCGTCTCCAGCGGATGGCGCAGAGGCCCTCGGGGCCGAATCGGTGATGCTGGAACAGGCGGCTCTCGGCGGGGACGAGGAGGCTGTCCGCATACGATGAAGAAGATCGTAGCCTCAACAGCGTTCATGTCGTGACTGAAAGTAGGTGGATGCTGGCCAGGGCGGGCTGGCGGCCGCTGATGGGCCCTGGGCCGGGAATCCTCCGGCCGCTCATCGAGACAGAGCTGGCCTGGGTGGCCTGTGCCGAGCATGGTGTCGTGGGGGCCGGGTGCGTGCTCTGCGACGGTGCATGGACCTGTTCCATGGCGTGGCCGTGCGCATGGGGCGCCTCACGATTACGCGTTTGTCAGCATCCACAGGGAGGCGCTTGACGCCCATCTCCCCGGGCTTGTGGCTTCTGTTCACCGGTACTGTTGATTCTTACGGTGGCCATGGTTGGCGATGGCGTAGCGGTCATACTGTTTGGACAGGTAGTCCGGTCAGTGGGCTGACTGATACGCCAGGGGAATTATAGGACAAAATGTTCGCAAAATCAGGCATGCGCCAGTTCGCAGCCACCCCCGCGAGTGGGCGGCGGGTGAGATTCCCGCCGCCCACTCCACTGACTGTTACATTCCGCTGCGGCACGAGGTGGCCTGACCGCGGTACGGGTAGCTGAGCCTGCGCTGAACAGGCACGTTCGAGCTGCGGATCGCGCGAAATCGTTGGTCAGTAGCTGCTGCCGCCACCGCTGCCGCTGTCAGCGGTGGCGGCCTGCGTTGCGCTCGCGGCGGCCGGCAGGGTGACGGCGTGCCAGATGCCGCCGACGCCGTCGCCCTTGGTGTCGCCCGCGGCGCTGTCGCCCGCGAAGGTGTAGAGCGGCAAGCCACGGTACGTTGCTTGTATTCCGCCGTCGGGACGGACGATCGTACCGACGGGCTTCGCCAGCCCGGAGACCGTCACATCGCCCGGTGACCCCAGGAGCAGCGGCGGCCACTTGGCGACGCAGTCGGCTGCGGTGCAGCTACTGGTGTTGCTGCCCTTGTCTTTGTCGAAGCTGTACAACGTCCTGCCGGCGGGGGTGACGAGGGTACGTCCGAGTGAGGTCTGGCGGATACCTACGGGAGCGTCCTTGGTCGAGCCGGCCGTGGCATTGGCGGACGTAGTGGCGGACCATTCTGCCGCCTGGGTGGCGGAAGCGGCAGCGGTGCTCGGCGCTGAAGCGCTCTGGGAGCTTTCGGAACTCCCGCAGGCACTGAGCGTGCCGGCCAGTGCCAACGCCAGCACCGGTAGTATTGTCTTCCCTCGCATTACTTCCTCCTGGTGTCTACGCGCTTTCACGTAAAACACGCGGGGCGGCCGTCGGTGCGTTCACTTCCTGGCTGTCGGAGTGGTGACATTACCGCTTATTGATCTTTTGTTCGTGAAGTGGCGGCAGGGCTTCATGGGTGCCCTGGGCGGATCAGGCATCCGGGTGCGCCGATGGGCCGGCCACCGTGGGATCGGGCGCGGCTGGACGCAGGACAACGGTCGCCGCTTGCGGCGCTGCGAATGTGCCCTGTCGACAGGACAGAGTGCCCGGCCGCCGAGGCCGCGGACCTGGTCGCGACGTGGATAGAGTCAGGTGACGGCTGGCGTCTGGGTAGTGACAGAACAACACCGGGCGTGACACGGCTGTTGGGGCGTAGACTCGACGATCGCTCAGTCCCGTCTTCCGCACATCATCCTTGCCGACCCGCGGTGATCGCCAGGAGTGGCGACCATGGCAATGTGCTGACCGGCAGCGATGCGACATGTGCGGAAAACGGGTTGGCGGGCGGCCGTGCTACAGGATGCCGAGTTGGTTGGCGCGGCTGAGGGCCTCGACACGGTTGCGCGCGCCGAGTTTTTCCAAGGTGCGTTGCAGGTACGTCTTGACGGTATTACGAGTCAGGCCAAGCGCGGAGGCGATCTCAGGATTCGTTTCGCCCATGGCGACATGCCGCAGGATGTCGTACTCGCGTCGAGTCAGGCCGTGTTCGCGCAGTTTTCGGTTGACCAGGAGAAGGCCGTCCTGCCCGAGGTCGGAGAAGATGACGCGCTCACCGGCCGCCACTCGACGGATGGCGTCGACGAGATCCGTGCGTTCGGTGTCTTTGACGACTATTCCGTGACCACCCGCAGCCATGGCCGAATTGAGCGCGGCGTGATCGGGGTGAGCGGTAAAAAGAATGATTTTCAGGGCGGAATGCTGCGCACGTAGCTCCTGAATCACTTCTGGGGCCAACATGTCGGGCAGGCGAAGGTCGAGGAGAACCACGTCCGGGTGGAACTCCTGCACGGCGCTGATTGTCTCGCGACCAGTGCGCGCGTAGCCGGCGATCCGCATGGAGGAGGTGTTCTGCAGCGCGAGCGTCACGCCGTCGAGAACGATGGGGTGGTCATCGGCGACGAGGACTCGTATGACTCGGCCGGTCATGCCGGTACCCATGCCTGGACGGTGACACCATCGTCGTCGTTGGGGGCGACGGCGAGCGAACCACCGATTCTGGCCAGCCGGTCAAAGGCTGCGGCCAGCCCGAGACCGGTGTCA
>NZ_CAKJTP010000202.1:5625-6186 GCF_917627335.1 Protofrankia sp. CiT1
CGGGTATGGCCGTCGCCCAGGCCGACCCCGTCATCGGAGACCGTGACGGCGACACCGCCCCGCAACGTGAAAATACTGATCACCACGGAGTGCGCGCGGGCGTGTTTCTCCACGTTGAGCAGGGCCTCGCGAACGGCATCGGCGAGTGCCTGGATATGTGAACGGGGCAGCGTGGGCAGCTCGGTAAGCGTGATCACCTGTGCGGTGATGGTGGTGCGGTCGGAGAAGGCCCGGCAGTGTTCACGCAACGCCACGCCGAGCGCGACCTGCTCGGGTGGGGCACTGAGGACCCGTAACGAGTCGCGTAACGCGGCGGTGGTCTCGGCGGCCTGTTGCTCGATGGTCGACAGCCGGGTCCGGACATCCTGGTCGAGCCCGGGTATCGTGCTGAGGCTGCGGATGCCGGCACCGAGGGTGAACAGCATCGCGCCGACGCTGTCGTGCAGCTCGAGGGCAAGCCGGCGGCGTTCCTCGTGAGCGGCGACGTCGGCCGCGTGCTGGGTGCGCTCCGCGACGATCTGCGCTGTCGCCATCCGGGCCGCCATCCGCTCGAGAGCCTGC
>NZ_CAKJTP010000203.1:0-4593 GCF_917627335.1 Protofrankia sp. CiT1
TTCCTCGCGGCCGGCTGGCCGGTCGCCAGCGGCCTGATCGAGGGAACAGCGAAGTGGCTCGTCAAGGACCGGATGGAGATCACCGGGGCCAGGTGGAGCCTTGACGGCGCCGAGGCCGTTCTACGGCTACGTGCGCTCGTCGGCAACGGCGACTTCGACGACTACTTCGCCTACCACCTCGGCCAGCAACGCAACCGCGACCATCACAGCCGCTACCGGTCCGTCCACGCCCCCGACCCCTGACGATCAAGCGCCCGAAATGGCATACCTACAAAAGAGCCGCACCCAGTAACCCTGGCAGCTTCCGCCAGGTCAAGCTGTCAGACGCCGTATTTCCCCAGCTCAGGCGCGACCGTTCCGCAAGGTATCGGCGTCAGTCACAATCACAGGTGCAGCACGTCGACGGCGACGCCGCCGTAACGGTCGGAGTCGACGGTGAGGATCGGCAGGCCGGTGGCGAGCGCGAGAGCCGCGGCGTGGGTGGCGGGCCATTCCAAGCGGGAGTGCCGCTCGCGGAGGGTGTCGAGATGGCCGGTGCGGGTCAGCCCGCAGATGTCGATCGCACCGGCCGGCGCGACCGCGATGATGTCGGCGAGGTGCCCGGCGAGGCCGGGGCGGGCTTCCGTGGCCTGGGCCAGGCACAGCGCCGGCACGTCCAGGGTCGGGCCCCCGTCGATCGCGCCACGCAGCAGCCGCGACAGCTCCCTACGCTGGTGCTCGCTGCCGGTGTCGGCAAGCCCCGCGCTCAACGCGAGGTCGTCGAGAACGTAGCCGCTCACGCGACCGCGCCCGCCCGGTGTGCGGCAAGTGCGTCGATCGCTGCCCGGCCGAGCACGGCCACCGGGTCGCGGTCGTCGGCCCCGGTGCGCAGACGCCCGGCCGCACTGTTCAACGCTGCGGCGATGCTCGGCGGCGCCGGGTAGAGCCCGGTGGTGTCGCGCACCCACGCCAGTGCCGCGGCTTGGGCGTGCAGGACCGCCACGGCCCTGTCGGCAGCCTGGTCAGGCTGGCCCAACAGGTCATCGACCACGGCGTGCGCCCGGCTCCGGTCGTCGGCTGCGCTCATAGATAGAAATCTTACCTTCCGAGGGCCTGACAGCAGGCCCAGGCCCTTCCAGGCAGGACAGCTCGGCCTGCCCGGAGGGGAGACCAGGCAAAACCGTGGGAGGCCCCTGCGGGTAGCCCACCAGCACCGTCCAGGAATCCCCCGAGCCGATCATGATCGGGACGCAGCCTCCCACGCTTTTTCCTGGTCTCCAACCCCGGCCGGGCTGGGGGGACCGGTCCGGATGCTCGGGACGTTCCTCGCCGACTCGGCCCATCGCCGCCAACGGCGACTTCGACGCCTACTACGCCCACCGCCTGCGCGAGGAACAACAGCGCGTCCACTACTCGAAGTACCAAGAGGCTTATTCAGAACTCCCATCCTGGATGATCTAGATCATGCATCGCCACAGGTCGAGGCGCTGCTATAGATCTTGATGGAAGAGTTCTGCATAACCCTCCAAGTAAATCCATTGCGGATCCTTCATAGACCGATCGTTTCAGGTTCTGAGTTCGCCGTAGGCGTTGGGGTCCCACACATGTTCGCCGACGACGCCGTGCCCGGGCCGCTCAGAGGATGTCTCACGTGGGGGTTTCTTCCAACAGATGAGCACAGCCACAAGGGTCCGCCGCACCGATATCCGCCACACGAGACATCTGCTAACATGGACATCGCGGTGCCGATACCGGCGGCGGGTAAACCCCGTCGCCGATCGCCCCGGGAGAGCGGCCGTTCGTCGCTGAACGGCCGGCGTCCGCGGTCGCTCCCCGTTCTTTCGCTGGGGAAAGTGAGGCGAGGTGGTGAGCGGTGCAGTGAGTGCTCGGGGTCCCTTCCGGAGAAGGACGGTCCGTCCGTCAACATTTCCGGGGGCGGCCTCGGACCCGGCACCGGCCCGAAGAGTCGCGCGCCGCCGGCGGGCACTCGTACCGGCACTCGCGGCCGGCCTGCTCCTGTCGACGCTCGTCGCCTGCGGGGGCGGCGGTTCCGCGGGTCCGGCCACGGTGAACTGGTACGTCTTCAACGAGCCGTCGGGCTCGTTCACCAAGGCCGCGGCGGAATGCTCGGCCGATTCCGGCGGCCGGTACCGGATAAAGATCAACCTGTTGCCGAACGACTCGGACGGGCAGCGCCAGCAGCTGGTTCGCAGGCTCGCGGCGAAGGACACCTCGCTGGACATCATGGCGCTGGACGTGACCTGGCCGGCCGAGTTCGCCGAGGCCGGCTGGATCAGGCCGATCACCGGCCCGGCCCGGGAGGAGATCACCCGAGGCACCCTGCCCGCGGCCGTGGATACCGGCACCTGGAAGGGGCAGCTGTACGCCGCCCCGCTGAACACCAACACGCAGCTGCTCTGGTACCGCAAGGACCTGGTGCCGAACCCGCCGAAGACCTGGGACGAGATGCTGTCGCAGGCGGCCGCCCTCGCCGCGGCGGGCAAGCCGCACTACATCGAGACGCCGGGCGCCCAGTACGAGGGCTACACCGTCCTGTTCAACACCCTGGTCTCCTCCGCCGGCGGGTCGATCCTGAGCCTGGACGGGAAGCGGGTGGAACTGGGCGAGCCGGCACGGCGCGCCGTCGAGGCGATCTCCTCGATGGCGCACTCCCCCGCGGCGGACCCGTCCTGGTCGAACCAGCACGAGGACGACGCCCGGCTCGCCTTCGAGACCGGCCACGCGGCCTTCCAGCTTAACTACCCGTTCATCTATCCGTCCGCCAAGGAGAACAACCCGGGACTGCTGGCGAACCTGGGCTGGGCGCAGTACCCGAGCCTGGTGGCCGGGCAGCCGTCCCACGTCACGATCGGCGGGTACGACCTCGCGGTGAGCGCGTACAGCAAGCATCAGCAGTCCTCCGCCGACGCCGTCACCTGCCTGCGGGGCCGGGACAAGCAGATCCGCAATGCGGTCGACGGCGGGCTGCCCCCGACGCTGGTGAGCCTGTACACCGACCCGGCGTTCATAAATGGCGGCTACCCGTTCGCCGCGGACATCTACGAGGCGCTGCGGAATGCAAGCGTGCGCCCGAAGAGCCCGGCCTACCAGAGCGTGTCGCTGCAGATATCGAGCACGCTCTCGCCGCCGTCGTTGGTGGACGTGGGCCGGCTTGGTGACCTGCGCGGCCGGATCAGCGACGCCCTTGACTCGAAGGGACTTGTGCCGTGACCACCGCCGTGCCCGACGCCGACCGCCCGGCCGTCTCCGGGGCAGGCACCCGGAACGGGAGGCAGCCGAGGAAGAAGCTGTCGGCCAGGGCCTGGGCGGAGCGCCGGCTCGGCTGGGCCCTGTGCGCGCCGGCCGTGCTCGTGATGCTGACCGTCACCGCCTATCCCGTCGGCTACGCCGTTTACCTCTCTCTGCAGCGATACGACCTGCGGTTCCCGAACGACTCGACGTTCGTGGGCCTGGCGAACTACGGAACGGCGCTCAGTTCGTCGCTGTGGTGGCAGGCGCTCGCCGTGACTGCGATCATCGTCGTCATCTCGGTAGTGATCGAGTTCGTCCTCGGCATGGCCCTGGCGCTCGTCATGCACCGGGCAGTGTTGGGCCGGACGCTGGTCCGGACGGTGATCCTCATCCCGTACAGCATCGTCACGGTGGTCGCGGCCTTCGGCTGGAAGTACGCGTGGACGCCGGACACCGGCTACCTCTCCGGGCTTTTCGGGAACGCGGCTCCGCTCACCGATCAGGTCCGCGGGATCGCCGTCATCATCCTCGCCGAGGTGTGGAAGACGACGCCGTTCATGGCGCTGCTGCTGCTCGCCGGGCTGGCGCTGGTACCCGACGAGTTGCTGCGCGCGGCGCGGGTGGACGGCGCCACCGCATGGCAGCGGCTCACCCGGGTCATGCTGCCGCTGATGAAGCCGGCGATCCTGGTGGCGCTGCTGTTCCGGACCCTCGACGCCGTCCGCGTCTTCGACAACATCTACGTGCTGACCGCGGGCAGCTATGACACCCGCTCGGTGTCGATCCTCGGCTACGACAACCTCTTCACCGCGCTGAACCTGGGCGTCGGCTCGTCGCTGTCCATTCTGATCTTCCTCGTCGTCGCGCTCATCGCCTTCATCTTCATCAAAGGCTTCGGCACGGCCGCGCCCGGGCAGGAGGTGAACCGCTGATGACCACGATTGCGGCGCCGACGGGGCGAACCGCGCCGGCGGCGCGGCGCGGCCGGCGCCAGGGGAGCGGCATGCTCGGCTGGGCCGCCGCGAACACGCTGATCATTCTGCTCTCACTGATCCCGTTGCTGTGGCTGGTGTCGCTGTCCTTCAAGGACCCGTCCACCATCTCCGACGGGGACTTCATCCCGCGGCGGTGGACGCTGGAGAACTACCGTGGGATCTTCGACACCTCGTTGTTCACCCGGGCGTTGGTCAACTCCATCGGGATCGCCCTCATCGCGACGCTGCTCGCGGTGGTCCTCGGCTCGATGGCCGCCTACGCGGTTGCCCGGCTTCGGTTCCCGGGCAAGAACGTCCTGATCGGCCTCTCCCTCCTGATCGCGATGTTCCCGCAGATATCTCTGGTCAGCCCGCTGTTCAACCTGTG
>NZ_CAKJTP010000203.1:4639-5729 GCF_917627335.1 Protofrankia sp. CiT1
CGGGAAATCCCCTGGGACCGGGAAAAGGCGGCCCAGGTGGACGGGGCCACCCCGTTCCAGACTTTCCGGCGGGTGATCGCGCCGCTCGCCGCGCCCGGCATGGTGACCACCGCGATCCTGGTGTTCATCTTCTGCTGGAACGACTTCCTGTTCGCCATCTCGCTGACGTCGACCGAGAGTGCGCGGACCGCGCCCGCAGCCATCGCCTTCTTCACCGGCGCCTCCCAGTTCGCCGAGCCGATCGGCTCGATCTCGGCGGCTGCGGTCGTCATCACGATCCCGATCATCGTCTTCGTCCTGCTGTTCCAACGTCGGATCGTCGCCGGGCTCACCTCCGGCGCGGTGAAGGGGTAGCGCGCATGGCCGACATCGTTCTCGACCACGTCACCAAGCGGTTTCCGGACGGGCAGACGGCGGTCGCCGACGCGAACCTCGAGATCGCCGACGGCGAGTTCGTCATCCTGGTCGGCCCGTCCGGCTGCGGGAAGTCCACCACCCTCAACATGATCGCCGGCCTGGAGGGCATCACCGAAGGCGAGCTGCGCATCGGCGGCAAGGTGGTGAACGATCTCGCGCCCAAGGACCGCGACATCGCGATGGTGTTCCAGAGCTACGCGCTCTACCCGCATATGACGGTGCGCCAGAACATGGGCTTCGCGCTGTCGCTCGCGAAGCTGCCGAAGGAGGAGATCAACCGGAAGGTCGAGCAGGCCGCCGAGATCCTCGACCTCACCCCCCACCTGGACCGCAAGCCGGCGAACCTGTCCGGCGGGCAGCGCCAGCGGGTGGCGATGGGGCGGGCCATCGTGCGGGACCCGAAGGCGTTCCTCATGGACGAGCCGCTGTCCAACCTGGACGCGAAGCTGCGGGTCCAGATGCGCACCCAGGTGTCCCGGCTCCAGAACCGCCTGGGCACCACCACCGTGTACGTCACCCATGACCAGACCGAGGCGATGACCCTCGGCGACCGGGTCGCGGTCATGCGCGCGGGACGTATCCAGCAGGTGGGCACCCCGGGTGAGCTGTCCGACCGGCCCGCGACCATCTTCGTCGCCGGCTTCCTCGGCTCCCCGGCGACGACCTTCCTCCC
>NZ_CAKJTP010000204.1:0-1472 GCF_917627335.1 Protofrankia sp. CiT1
CCCGCCGACAGCCCGGCGGCTGGGCGCTGGCCGGCCCCTCCCTCGCCGACGACCGGGACCTGGCGGCCCTCACCCCCGCCGGTGCGACCGCCCGCGCCCGCGCGCTGCGCCCCTCCCTGGCCCCGCTGCCCCGCCTGTCCGAAACGGACCGGGGCTGGCCGATCGGGGACCTGACCCCCGGCGGCACCCCGCTGTACGGATCGGACGAGGACGTCGCGATCGCGGTCATGGCCCCCCGCGCCGGTAAGACCACCGCGCTGGCGGTCCCGGTCATCCTCGACGCCCCCGGCGCGGTCGTCGCCACCGCGAACAAAGCCGACCTGTGGGCGACCACCGCCGCCCTGCGGGCAGCGAACGGCACGGTATGGGTGTTCGATCCCCAGCAGATCGCCTACGCCCCGCCAATCTGGTGGTGGAACCCCCTGGCGGCTGTGCGCGGGGTAGAGGACGCCGACCGGCTCGCCTCCCACTTCCTCCAGGAGATCCGCGGCGGGCAGGCATCCCGGGACTTCTGGGCCGCGGCCGCCGGGGACCTGCTCGCCAGCCTGCTGCTGGCCGCCGCCACCAACGGCCGCAGCCTGATCGACGTCTACGAATGGCTCAACGACTCCGCCAGCCCCCGGCCCGCCGACCTCCTCGACGACCACGGCTACCGGGCGGTGGCCGCCGGCCTGCGCGGCCGCCAGGCCGGCGCCCCGGAAACCCGCGAAGGTGTGTACGAAACCGCCCGGGCCGCCGCCCGCTGCCTACGCAACGACCAGATCCTGACCTGGGTCACCCCACCCGCCGACCGACGGCGACACGCGAGCGCTGCTCGACGTCGACCGTTTCGCCGCCAGCAGCGACACGTTGTACCTGCTGTCCAAGGACGACGAAGGCGCCGCCAGTCCGCTGGTCGCCGCCTTCGTCGACCAGGTCATGCGCGCCGCGGTCCGCCGCGCCGAAGCCGCCGGCGGCCGCCTCGACCCCCCCATGCGGATCATGCTGGATGAGGCCGCGAACATCTGCAAGATCGCCGACCTGCCCCGGCTGTACTCCCACCTGGGCTCCCGCGGCCTGGTCACCATCACGATCCTGCAGTCCTACCGGCAAGGCGTCGGAGTATGGGGAGAACAGGGCATGGACGCCCTGTGGTCCGCCGCCACCATCAAACTCGTCGGCGCCGGCATCGACGACCCCCGCCACGCCGAGGACCTCTCCCGGCTCGTCGGCGACCACGACATCGAAATCTCCTCGCTGTCCCACAGCCGCGGCGGCCCGTCCACACAGGTCTCCCTGCGCCGCCAGCGGATCCTCGACGCCGCCGACATCCGCGCCATGCCCAAGGGCACCGCACTGCTACTCGCCACCGGCATCCGCGCGGCCGCGGTCCGGCTACGCCCCTGGTACACCGGCCCACACGCCACCGCGATCACCGCGGCGTCCACACAGGCCATGGCCACCCTCACCGCCCACGCCACCCCCACATCCAC
>NZ_CAKJTP010000204.1:2200-6401 GCF_917627335.1 Protofrankia sp. CiT1
CCGAAGCCGTCATCCGCCTCGAAGCACTGTGGCGAGCCTGGGAACACGCCCGCACCGACCCCAACACCGGCATCGCCACCTGGCACGTGTCCTACCTCGACCCGCAACTCGCAGTGCTGTGCGGACCCTCCGGACCGTTCCGCGCCTGCCGCCCCGACCGTCACGAACCCGACCGGCCCCTACCCGTCACCCCGGTCCCACCCGGCCACTTCGACCCCGCGGTAGGAGGCGAGGACGGCTGACCCGCGCCTGCGACACCACCGCCAGCGAACGCGCCGCCGGGTCGCCGACAAGCCCCACCACACCATCTGTCCGAACACCATAAAAGGATGAAAAACATGGCAGAATCCGCGGATTTCGAGTCGTCCGTATTCTCCGACATGAAACCATTCACCTGGGACAGCAAAGAAGTCGCAGCCTATGAAGCGGCACTAGAAGCCGGGCACGCCGCAGTCGGCGCATACGCCGCCCGTATCACGGCCGAGGAAAACAAACTCCATCCGGACCCGGCCAGGCTGGAACGATGGAAAAACGAACAGGCTGCCTGCGCCCGGGCCCGGGACACCCTCGACCCGGCCGACCCGGCTGCTGTCGCCGAGGCCCGTATCCGGTTCACCGACATCGCCCACCAGATACAGGAGCAGGCGTGACCCAGCCCACTCCCATCCCCGACCAGCTCCCCGCCGCCGAAGCGGAAAGAATCTTCCAGGAAAAAATCGTTCCTGTAGAGACCAGTCATGCCCGGCCGCAGCCCCGCCCAACCGTCGTGTTCCTCGTCGCCCAGCCCGGCGCGGGGAAGTCGCGGGTGGCCCGGCAGATCGGCGCTATCTTTGACGGCAAGGGCGGATTCATCGATGTCGACAGCGACCGTTACAAGCCTTTTCATCCATCCTATGAACAATTCATGGCCGAAAACGACCAGACCATGGCGGTTCGCACCCGGTTCGACGGTCGCCGGTGGATGCACATGATCCAGGACTATGCCCGTCACCACCGACTCAATACTCTTGTACAGGCAACAGCCGATAACCCCGCCGGGGTCGCGGAAGATATGAGCCGCTACCGGGAAGCCGGCTACCAAATAGCCGTCGCCACCATGGGAGTTCCCGAAGCCATGAGCCGGCAAGGAATCATACACCGCTACCACGAACAGGTCCGCGACCGGGGCCGTGGACGACTAACAGCACCGGAAAACGCCCGCCACTCCTACGCCGGTATTCTCGACCTTGCCGACCTTATCGATACCCACCATCTTGCCGACCAGGTTGCGGTATTTCGCCGTGGCGAAGCAGAACCCCGCTACTTCAACCACCTCACCCCCGCAGGCCAGTGGGCCGAACCGCCCCGCTTACGAGCCGCAATCGAGACCGAACGGACCCGGCCCTGGACTCCACAAGAAACAGGCGACTTCCAAGCCGTACAACGCACACTCGCAGGCGAGGCTGGCCCGGAATGGACTCCTCAACTCGCCGAGATCGACACTCTAGCCCGCCCACTGTTCCACCCGACTCCTCCACGCATGCCACCAACCGCCATGACGGACGCAGCCAGGGTAACGTTCCCCCGCCCCGGCTCTCCGGACCACAGCCCGCGTTCCTCTTCTGCCACACTGCCCCGATCACCTGCATCACCCGGCCACCGACCGCCGACCACCGGACGGTGACCCGCTGGTCAAACGACCGTCACGACGGTGCGTGGCGAGAGCCACAGGCCTGCCGTTCCCGACCCCGACCCACACAGTCTTCCGGAAGCGTCAGCCCGCCCCATGGCCGAGTCCCACTCCCGCCGCAGCATCAAGTCTTGGACGCACGAGCTACCCGCCGGCTTCGTGGAAAGGCATGTTCACCGCCCCCGAGGCCGAGGCGGCAACGCGGAACGGGCAGGGCTGCGCGCCCCTGCATGCGCCACCCGTGGTGGTACGGGCGACTGGCCGGGGATGTGGGTGGCCAACATCCGGGCGGCAGCCACGGCGGCTTCGGCCTGAATATGGCGCTGCTGGGCGGCACGGAGGAAGGCCAGGGCCTCGGCCAGTCGCAGCAACGCCTCCACAAGCCGGGCGAAATCGGTTGCCTCGCCAGGGCCGGCACGGCCGAGCGCGAGCAGAATCCGCGCCCCTGCCCGGACGGTTTCAGCGGCCGGAGTGGTGTGCGGGGTGGCCGCCCACCGGGCCCGGGCCGCCCGGGCAATGCGCTCACTGGCCGTGTGCATCGGCCCATCGTCTGGCCCGTGTAGGACGTGGGCGACGGCGGCGGCCAAGTCCCCGACGGCGTGCGCCACCGCTTCCTGATCCTGTTCCCTGGCGGGGTCACCGGCGACGTCGGCGGCCAGGTGCTCGGCGGCACTGACGGCAGCCGCAGTCGCTGTGGTAACCGCCTGGCGGCGGGCAGCAGGGTCGCGCAACCGCTGCCGGTCAGCAGAATCGGCTGTACCGGCCGGGCAGGTCGGGGCCTGCCAGCGTCGTCGTAGCTGCGGCAGGCTCAGGTCCGCGGCCAGCCGTCCGCCGCTGTACCAGACCGATACTCCCTGGCGGTCCCGGTCGCCGGGCAGGGCCACCGCATAGCCGGTGATCTCATCGGGATGCTGGATGTGGACAAACAAAAAATCACACTATCCACACACTGGATGCATGTGCGGAAGACGGGTCTAGAAGGTGCGCGAATCCGCGCGATCGGAGACCTCGTCGATGCCGCCAACGCCCGCCAGACCATCCGCGACGCACTCGCTGCCGTACAGCAGCAGGTGGCCAACGCCGAAACCGTTTACGCCGACGCGCGTAAGGCCGCGCTCGAAGCCGGGTGGACATCGAAGGAACTGGTCTCCCTCGGCTACCCGCAGCCTGTACAGTGCCGCCGTCAGCGGAACAGCGCAACCGACAGCAGCGAGCCAGCCGACGATACCGGCACTATCGCTGAGGAGAGTGACCGCGCTCCGAAGACAGTCGCTCCCCACCAGCCAGGGCAGTGAAAGTAGATCGACAAAAACGGCATAAACGGTTCGGTACCTCCAGAGAGTGATACCGGTAGCTGACGGCGCTGTTCGGCGACGGCGTCGAGTGGTCGTAGTCTTCGGGTGACAGGCGAAGCGCTGAAGGGATGTCTCCTGATGCAGGACAGGGATGTCGCCGAGGTGTTCCTACTGTGCGGCCTGACCGGTTCTGGCAAGACGACCTACGCCAAGCACCTGGAGGGCCAGGGCATCGTGCGCCTCTCCGTCGACGAACGGGTACATGCACGGCACGGTCGCTACGGCGTCGACTATCCGGAACACCGGTACTTCGAGCTGGAAGGCCCAGTGGTCACCGAAGTGGAGGCCGAGCTGGCCGCCCTGGTCAAGGCAGGAACATCCGTGGTGATAGATCGCGACCTGTGGGACCGGGCCGGACGTGACCGGTACAAGAAACTCGTGGAAGAACACGGCGGCCGGTGGCATCTGCTGTACTTCAAGGCGGACCGCTCGGTGTTGCGCCGCCGTCTGCACATACGAAACCAACGTACCGACGGCAACGCGCTGACCGTCACAGACGAAGCGTTGGATGACTTCCTCGCCCGGTTCGAGGAGCCGACGGGTTGAGGGTGAGGAAGTCATCCAACAGTCGTAGCGCTGGCCGGTCAGCCGGCGGGAGGCCGCCAGGTGTCGACGATCGCGCGAGACTCGTCAGCCCACCAGGACGGGACAGCGTCCATAGCCACCGGTCGGAAGAGCACAGTCTGCCCGGACACATCGAGCCTTCCAGCGTGCTCCTCCACGTGGGCGAGAAGTCGATGCGCCTCGTCGCGGACAGCGGGACTCTGCTCCTGCCATCCGCCTGCAGCCAGCATCGCCGCCCGCCTCGCCAGATAAGTGACAACATCGCCGCGCCACTTGAAGTCATGGACGATGACGAGCGGATCGTTGGCAGGCCGGCGGCCAGGGCTCCGGTGGTTGCCGGAAGCGACTTCCACACCGCTGCGTACGAGAACAACCTTGCGCGGGTCACCGCGTAGAAGCCGATGGGTCAGGAAACCACCGAGCGGGTAACTACGGTCAAGCCCGACCTCCGGAGCCCACGGTCGCAGCCGCCCGTCCGCTGCGACCCGATCGAGCATGACACTCCCAACAACGGGAACGTCGACCATCTTCGTCTCCGCTGTCGCCGTTTTCGACACCGTCGACGAACGCGGCCCACTCGGCGCGGGAGAACGACAGCACGAGCCCGTCCGGG
>NZ_CAKJTP010000205.1:0-5619 GCF_917627335.1 Protofrankia sp. CiT1
GTGCCCGGCAACGCGTCACGTCCAGAGTGTCGGGCTGCCCCAGCCGGGTCGCGACGTCCTGGCCGGCGTTGTCGACCCCGATGGTGTCCACCCGGTCGGCTGTCGTCGCCAGGCGTAGGCCGAGCCGGTCGGCTCGCCAGCGCAGCGCCCCGTCCCCGTCGCCGTCCCCGTTGATGGCGACGGCGACGGCGTTGCGGAAGCCTGCTTCGGCGAGCCGGGCCGCGTGGGGAACCGGTACGCCGTCGAGGATCACGATGACGTAGGGCTCGTCCCGGCTGGGGGTGCTGTCGGGCTCGAACCGTGGCCGGCCGGTGAAGTCATCGCCCAGCAGCTGTTCCAGGTCAGCGTAGTCGTCGGCGAATATCCGTACCGGCCCTGCGGCGTCATGCTCGCGCGGGTGCTGCGCGTGCGGCAGCCATTTGATCCATTCCCACTCCTGCTGGCGATCGGACGCGGCGCACACGGCGATCACGAGTTCGCCCGGTGCGTGCAGGGTCGCGGCCTGAGCCAGCATCGCCCGGACCATTCCCCGCGAGGTGGCGACGTCACCCTTGATCATTATTCGGGCGAAGGCCCGCAGGTGCACAGCCATCGGCAGGCCGTGGACAGTGGCATGGGCACGGATGAAGCGCCGCAGCGCACGGGCACACAACGGTTCGAGGTCTTCGATCGGTTTGCTCTGCGGCGGACGAAAGCGCACCGCCAGCCGTTGCTCCCCGGTGGCCAGCCGGACCTCGGCGAAGTCCGGGTGGGTGAGCCGGCGTTCCCACAGCCGTCCACTCATCGCGACCGACCACAGCCTGGCCGGATCGGGGTGCAGCCACTGGGCGTTGCGCCGCTGGGCGTCCATCACCCGTCGCACCTGCCGGCGGACCTGGGACAGGTAGCGAAGGTAGTCGCGGCGTTCGCCGCGCAGTTTGCGCTTGCGGTTTCCACCTGGCATGAGCAGTTGGGCCAGCAGCATGCCGACCATCGACAGCGCCATCGCGCCGGACGCCAGGTACATGATGACCGCGGCACCCGGCTGTATGAAGATCAGAACGGTCGCGCCGGAGCCGAGCGCCATCGGCAGGTACATCAGGATGGTGTACATGCCGCCCGACTCCGTTTCGGGCAGCGCGGGCGGTTCCTGGAGGGGTAGCTCCCCGCTCGGCACTTCGGGCGCCGCGCGCCGCGGAGGCCTTCGAAAGATCACCGTACTCAACCCGAGCTCCTCGTCGTTGCTGATTCGGCAGTCAAAGCGGGCCTGTGTTTCGGGGCTCGGGCTCGGGCTCGGGCTCGGGGCTCGGGGACCGGGGACCGGGCTCGGGGACCGCTCGGCCATCCGGTGGCCTGGCCGCTTGGTGACCCGGCGGTGCCAGGCCGGGTACTCACAATCCCCACGGCTGAACTCACCTCGGGGGGTTCAAGCGTGCATGGGTTGGGTTGCCCGGTTTGCCCAGGCGGTCCGGCGGACTGAGCGTGCGCGAAAAAAGGAGAAATGGGGCATTAATGATGTCAACGGCTATCTCGGACCTGTGCCGGCTCACGCTGGTGTCTCCGGACCGGATCGTCGAGCTGGCGGTGCCCGTGACGGTCCCGTTGGCGGACCTGTTTCCGGCGCTGCTGCGGCAGTGCGGCGATGAGCTGGCCGAACGCGGTCTCCCGGAGGGAGGATGGGTGCTGCAGCGGCTGGGGGCCGCGCCGCTGGCAGAGGACCAGACAGCGGCATCTCTCGGGTTGTCGGACGGCGAGACCCTCTACTTACGCCCACATGGTGACCAGCTGCCGGTAGCCGACTTCGACGACCTTGTGGACGGTGTCTCCACCGGCGTGCGGTCCTTGCCGGATCGCTGGCGACCCGCCTTCACCCGGTGGCTCTTCCTGGCGCTGGCGCTCGCCACGCTCGCTGTCGCTGTCGGCATGCTTGGCTTTCGTAGTACGGCCGGTGCCGCCGGCAGTAGGACTGTCACCGCGGGGGGCATCACGGTCGTCCTGGTCACTGGGGCGATGGTGGCGTCGCGGGCGATCGGTGATGCGGCGATCGGCACCGTTCTGGGTGTCGGCGCTCTTGGCTTCGCCGCGGTCGGCGGCCTGTTGGTCGGCCAGCTGTCGACGGATACGCCGGGCGTGTTTCTCAACGGTCCCGGGCTGTCGATGTCGGGCGCCGCGGTCGCCGCGGTTGCCGGGCTGTGCCTGGTCGCGGTCGGCGGCCTGGGACCGGTGTTCGTCACGGCGATTGCCGCCGGTGCACTGATTGCGTTTGGGGGAATGCTCACGGTCGCTGCGTCGTTGTCCGGGCCGCAAGCCGCGGCTGTCGTTGTCACGGTCGCGCTGGCGATGTCGGCGGCCGCGCCGATCACCGCATTCCGGTTCGCCGGCATGCGGATGCCTGGGCTCCCGACCGGAGCGGATGATCTGGACGACGATATCGACCCCCTGCCGGGGCAGCGGCTGCTGGATACCACCGCGGTGGCGAGCACCTGCCTGACCGCGCTGTACGCGGCGCTCGGCATTGTGACCACCGGCTGTCTGGCGCTGTTGGCGACCGACTCAGGGTGGGCGTCGATGACGGTGGCTGCGATGGTGACGGTGTTGCTCGCGCTCCGGAGCCGGGCATTGGTCGGGGCGGGCCAGCGGGCGGCACTGCTGATCCCGATGGTTGTCGGGGTGGCGTGCCTGGTCGTCGACACGGCCTTCAGAGCGTCGCCGACGGTCCGCGCCATCGTCGTCCCAGCCGGGTTGGCCGCAACCGCTGGGTTGCTCACCGCAGCTGCGGTGGCGCTACCGGGTCGTCGGATGCTGCCGCACTGGGGACGGGCCGCCGATCTGGTCGAGTCGTTGCTGGCTGCCGGCTTGATCCCGCTTGTACTGGCGTTGCTCGGCGTGTACGGCGCGATGCGGGGGTTTGGCGGATGATGCCCGGCGGTATCGGGGAGGTGGCTGTTGATGCAGACCAAGCGTGACCAACTTCAGGCATACCAGTTCGTGGTGGGGCGTGTTGTCTCGGCGCTGGTACGCGCCGAACCCGATGCGCCGACGACGCCGACCCGACGGTTCAGCATCGGGATGGTGAGTGGTGTCATGATCGCCGTGTTGGCGGTGGCCGGCGCGCTCATCTGGGGACTCGTCGCACCCGGCGGTGCGAAGGGCTGGCGGGCGCCTGGCAGCCTTGTCGTCGAGCGGGAGACCGGCAACCGGTACATGTTTGTGGAAGGCGTGCTGCATCCCGTTATGAACTACGCGTCGGCGCTGCTGCTGATGGGCGAGCAACCGCGGGTTGTGCGGGTGTCGCGGAAGTCGCTGCACGGCGTCCCACACGGTGCCCCGGTGGGTATTGCCGGTGCGCCGGACGCTTTGCCCGACCGTGGCCGTACACCGGAAGACGTGTGGTCGGTCTGTGCGCCGACAGGCACCGACGATTCGGGCAACCGGGTGACCTCGCTCACCGTGGCAGTCGGTCTGGATGCGGCGGCAGGTGGCGCCACGATCGGTCCGGAACAGGCGCTCCTCGTCCAGGATCCAGACGGCCGGTCGTACCTGGTGTGGCAGGGCCACCGGTTGCGGCTTGCTAGCGCAGCGGTCCAGTTTGCTCTCGGCTACGCTGCGGCATCGGCGCTTCCGGTGACCGGAACCTGGGTGAATACGTTGCCTACCGGATCGGATCTGCGTTGGCCGGATGTCGCCGGACGCGGGCAGCCGGGACCGGCCGTCGGTGGGCAGCCGACAGTGGTGGGGCAGGTGCTTTCGGTGCGCAATCCCGGTACCGGCAGCCAGGAGTCCTACCTGGTCCGTCCGGACGGCCTGTCGACGTTGTCTCCGCTGGCCACGGCCCTTGTGCTTGGTGACCCGGCGAGCCGTGCGGCCTACCGCGGCGCCGGCGTCCGGCTGCTGCCAGTGGACTTCTCCGCGGTTGCCGGGGCGGCCCGGTCGTCCGCACCGAGACTGTCCGTGGACTGGCCGGTGTCGTCGCCGTCACTGGTAACGGCTACGTCCGGGGCCGCATCCGGGTCCCGCCCCGGCGAGTCGGTCCCATGCGTGCGACAGCGGTTCACCGACAGCGGTCCGGCGCAGCCGGAGGTGGTGCTCGCGCCGCTTTCGTCTCCGGCTGTCGCGACTGCTGCTGCCAGCGCGGCCGGCGGGGGAAGCGTCCGCGTCGCGGTTCCGCCGGGCGGCGGATTGCTTGTTCGTGATCTGCCGGTGCCCGGGGCAACCGATGGGACGCTTTATCTGATCACAGATCTGGGGCTACGGTATCCGTTGCCGTCCAAGGAAGTCGCGGCAAAACTCGGTTATAACTCGGTCGCTTCGTTGCCCGTGCCGTCGCTGCTGCTCGGGCTGGTGCCAACCGGGCCGGCACTCGATCCGGCCGCTGTGTCTGTCGCTGGCCTGCCGACGCCGCCCGAGACGGGTAGTGCAGGAGCATCTAATCCTTATTGACCAGTTAGGGTGTGTTTCGTCAGTCGGTTATGGGAGCCATTGGTTGATCGCTGCGATGGTGACGGTGGCTTCGTAGCGGACAGCGAGCTTGTCATACCTGGTCGCGACCGCCCGGTTCCGCTTCAGCCGGTTGATCCCGCATTCCAGCACTATCCATCAGACAGGCCTCAGGTCCGTGCCTTCGGCAGCTTCAGCCCTTGGCCTGCCTTGTCGGCACAGCAGATCCTCCGCGCCGCGGGCCGCGACTGTTGTTTTACGTCCGGCCACACCTCCCGCAGCCAGATGGCTCGAGGTCTCGTCACGTTCGGCCGTCCGGTGCACTGGTCGCTGCGCGGAATACCCCATGCGGTGGGGCTGTCCACCCCGGCCAGGAGGTAGGACACCCCGAACAGCCGGCCGATCAGGGTGGCGATCCGGACCAGGGCCCACCGCTGGTCGACGTTCCAGCCGTGGGCCGTCGGGCCACGATCTAACTTGCCGGCCAGCTGGGCGAGCTGGTCGTCGTCGAGACGGCAGCGGGCCGCCGGCCCTACTGACCGCAGCACGTCTCCACCCTCGGTCTCCCAGGTCTGACGCGAGGTGTCGGCTGACTTCCGAGACATCCGCAGCTGCTTGGCCACCGCCGATGGTGACATCCCGTCGATGAACAGGCCCGCGGCCAGGAGTCGGATGTGTTCCCGTCGTGCGCGATCGGCGGCGGTCAATTCACCGCCGTCCCGATACCTGGGATACCCCACGAAATCCTGTCACTACTCCATGAGTTCACGATCAGTAAGAGCGCCCGGCTGTCCGTGGCCCCTCACCGGGGCCCGCCAGTTCGTCGCGCTGCGTAGCTACCTGTCGACGCCCGCAAAAACGGGGGTCGCGATGCTTGACGCCCTCGGACGCCTCGCCAAGGGCTGCTCCTGGCTGCCCTCTGAGGTTCTCAGCGCCGTTGTATAGCTAACTAACCGGCAGGCTACCACGGAGCCGGAAACGCCTGAACAGTTGCAATCTTTATTCGTAGCAGGTGAACATTGTATAACCATGGATGAATATCGGAGGAAATTTTAATTCCGCCCGAATCGGTGGGTGTGCCTGGGATTTTGGCTGGAATTGATAGTCCAATATGAATATGGCGTAGTTCTAAGTGAACGCCGCAGGAAGTCCGGATTCTGCCTGAACCGGCAGTCGTGGCTGGGCCGTGACGGGAGTTGACGG
>NZ_CAKJTP010000206.1:0-5535 GCF_917627335.1 Protofrankia sp. CiT1
GGTGATCTATGCGGGGGCAGCGGATGGGCGTTGCGGCTCCGGTCTGCGACCAGCGCGCGATCCATGATCGGCGCGTGTTTGTCGTTGTGTACGGTTTTTGCCCGCATCGGCGTGCCTAACGACAAACATACGCCGATCATGATGACAATAAATGCTGGCCGGTCGTATTTTTCCTGCTGCCCGGCCACGTATTGTCACGGGAGCTATGTTCGAGTAGGTAGTAGCGCGGGAAATGCCTGTGAAGAATGAAGATCGATGCCATGAAAATGGCTGGCCGCCGGTGGCGGGGTACAGGGTGCGGGGATGTCCCGAAGCGGGCGTCCCGTGGGCTGTCCAGGAAGAACCCGCCGGGGACGTCGGCTGTTGCCGGGTGTTCCAAGCGGGTTGTCGGGATTCCAGGTCAGCGACGGAGCGTGATCCGCCATCGCAGACCGCTGGATTTTTCCGTTGCCGAGCAGGTGAAGTGGATCTGTCCGTCCTCGTGTGGGTCGCGGCGGATGTCGAGCAGATGCCGCCGGCCGCCATGTTCGGCCGTGATCGTGTAGTGGTCATCGTGCTGGCTGGTGATGGTTGTGTGCGGGAGATCCTCCGGGCGGCGCAGGCCGTAGCGCTGGCGAAACCAGATCTCGGCGACGGATTCGGCCGGCGTGGAGCCGAGCCTGCCCCGGATGTGGCCGAGCGGCAGCAGGCCGTCGAGGGCGAGCTCCGACAGCTCCTCGTCGGTGGCGGTGTCGAGGCGGCCGAGAAGGTATCCGCTGGGCAGGGTGATGGCGTTTGCCGCGAGGCGGTCACCACCGATATGGCTCACGCCGAAGGCCGGGGTGCCGGGTAGCAGGTTGTGCAGGCGATGCAGCAGCGGAGCGCCCGCCAGACCACAGCACGGGTCGTGGCGGCCGTGGATGCACACGCCGAGGAACGGAGCCCGCGGCAAGGGCGGGCACGCGGCAGCCGCGGGTCCGCGGTCCGTCTCCGGTCGCGCCGCGCCTCGTGTGATCGTTCGGTCGTGCGCGTTCCACAAGAACGGTTCCAGCGGTGCCGAACTGTTCGGGTAGGACCGGTACAGAATGGTTGTGGCGTCGGTCGGGATCGGTCCGAGACCGGGCAGCGACGCCGGGGCTGCGCCGGCAAACCGGGGCCATGGAGCAGGCGTGGGGAGGAACAGGTAACTACGGTGCCGAGGTACCGTACCGCGGAGGTCCTCATGGATGCCCCGGGACTCCGACGAGCAGACCACCGCACAGGGGCTCGCCTGCCTGCCTGCCGCCAGACGGCCGGCAGGCGATGACGCGCGGTGGTCCCGGTGGAAATGTGGCAGCCGTGGGTCCGCTGGCCGGGTAACATCGTCCACAAGGCTCCTAAATTCGTATCTTTGCACGCTCTGATTTAAGTAAACCTGACTTTAGCCTAAGGGTGCCTGCGGATGCGTGTGCCATCCCGGACAGTCCGCACCGTCACATCCGGGGAACCGCGCCGAGCGGTGACCGCCGGGAACGGGGCGGTGGTGCCGGGCCACTGTCGAGCCGGCCGCGCTGTGGCTGGTCGGACGGGGTTCCTGGTCGGACGGCGTTCCTGATCGCGGCTGTCCGGGACAGCCGGATGCCCTGGCTGTCCCGGTTCGATGCTTGCTCCGATGCCCGCTCCGGGGTATCCCCGGCACCCGGGGCATCCGTCCGCGCGGACCGATCTGTTGATCGTTCTTAGTGGCCGTGGGAGGTTGTGCCGCCCGGGTAGTTGCCTCCGCCGTGGGCCGCGTCGATCATGTCGTAGTCCTTCGCCCCGTTGCTGCGCGGTAGAGCGTCCACGAAGACGACGGTCCGCGGCTTCTTGAACGACGCGATCTGGCTCCGGCAGTGTTCGATCAGCTCGGTGCCGGTCGCGTCCGTACCATCACGCAGGACGACGATCGCTTTCACCGACTGTACCCAGCGGTCGTCGGGGACACCGATGACGGCCGCCTCCTGGACCGCGGGGTGGCGCTCGAGGCAGGCTTCGACCTCGGCCGGGTAGATGTTCTCCGCCGCCGATTTGATCATTCGTGTCGCGGTGCCGACGAAGGAGATCCGGCCGTCGGGTAGCCGTCGCCCCAGGTCGGTGGTGTGCCAGCCACCGGTTCGGGTCCGATGAGCGTTGTCCCGCGGTCTGTCCCAGTAGCCCGCGTGGACCAGCGCGCCACGCACGACGATCTCCCCGACCGCACCGTCGGGGACCTCGACGTCATCCGGCCCGACGATCGTGATCCGGGCGAAGGGAACGGGGCGCCCGACGGTCGGACTCCACTCCTCATGCCCCAGGGCGGCGTAGAGACAGAATCCGGTCACCTCGGTCTGGCCGAACCCGCCCATGTATCGGCCCCAGGGGCTGTCATCGGAGGTGACCATGTCCTTCCAGCCCGGGATCATCGTCAGCGGGCTGCGCAGGGAGCGCAGGTCGAAACGCCCGTCTCGGTTGGTCTCGACGAGCTGTGTGACCTGCGGTGGCATCAGGAACGCTGACGTGCACCGCTCATCGGCGATGAGCCGGCACAGTTCCTCGGGGTCGCTGCGGCGGACGAACACGTTGGTGCCGCCCCAGATGAACGTCGCGGCGGTGTGCTGGAAGGTGCCGATGTGGAACAGCGGGCCGGAGTTGAGGAAGATCTGGTCGCCGTCCGCGTGGAAGAGCGCGCCGATGACAGTGCCCTGGGCGATCAGGTTCGCCGACGTGAGCATCGACCCGGCGGGCCGGCCGCCGTGAGCGGCCGTGTAGATGACGAGCACCGGGGCATGGGGATCAGGCTCCGCGAGGGGCGTCTGCGCGTCGCCCGCGGCCAGGAAACCTTCGTAGGTGTCGGGACTGTCGCTGCCCGCTCCGCCGCTGCCCGCTCCGTCGCTGTCGTGGCGCAGCCAGAGCGCGGTGTGCGTGGCCCGTTTCCGCGCTTCGCGGGTGGTCGGCCCGATTTCGGCGTCCTGCCAGACGACGACGGCGGGCCGCAGGTCGTCGATGACGAACGCCATCTCCTCGGCGGAATGCCGCCAGTTCACCGGGCAGACCATGGCGCCGAGCCGAGAACCCGCCAGGAGCAGTTCGAGCACCCGGTGGCAGGTCTGCCCGAGCCACAGCACCCGCGAGCCACGGGTGACACCCGCGGCGCGCAGCGCTCCGGCGAGCCGGGTGACGCGTCCGTCCAGCTCGGCATAGGTCATGCGGGTGTCGCCGCACACCGTGGCGGCGTGGCCGGGACGCGACCGGGCATGTTCGGCGAGAAGCTCCGCGAGCGTGGGCCAGGTGTTGACCGGTACCGGCGACATCAGGCGTCCACCCCGTGCCGGTCCGGCGAGCCGGCTCGCGCCCTGCCGTTGATCGTTTTGTTCACGGCGTTGGTCTCCATCTCTGCGAGTGATCCATTATATGGTATAATCGTATAGCTAATACGACTGTTTTGGTGGATGGTTCCAGGCTGGCTGGGGTCGTGCGCCGGGCGGCCGGCGGGTCGGGTTGTAGTGGTGGAATCATCTTCCTTATTAAATGCCTTATATTATATTTGTATCGGTTGGACACAGGGGAGGTGTGGCGGTGCCGGATGATCGTTATTACCAGCCCGCGGCGGAGACGATGCCACGAGCGGATCTTGAAGCGTTACAGGAGCGACGGGTCGTCGAGCTCGTGGAGTACGCCTACGAGCGGTCGCCGTTCTACCGCGAGCGCTGGGACGCGGCCGGTGTCCACCCGCGTCAGGTCCGTACGCTGGCTGACTTCCGGGAGCGCATCCCGTTCATCGACAAGCAGGATGTCCAGGAGTTCCGCCAGCGCGCGGGCGACCCGTTCGCCGGACTGCTCTGCGTCGACCGCAAGGATCTCACGTCGATCACGTCGACGTCTGGCACGACGTCCGAGCCCGAGTTCTTCCCGGAGCTGTGGGAAAGTGTTCCCCCCCTGGTCGCGGGCACCGCGCGTGATCTGTGGGAGCTGGGCCTGCGGCCGGGCGACAGGGTTGTGATACCCCCCGGTACCTTCCGCGGTTTCTGGGACACGCTGTTTCAGCTGCTCGGCCTCGTGCCGCTGTACATCGACACCTGGATGGGCCAGTGGGGGAACGTGCTGGACGCCATCGAGCAGTACCGGCCGGCCTACGTCCAGCTGCTGTACCCGATGGTCGTCGAGCTTGAGCGGCTCGCGGACACCAGGGACGTGCGGGCCGCGCTGGCGCCGCTGAAGGCGGCCAGCTTCGCCGGGATGCCGCTGGGCCGCGCGCTCACCGCCAAGGTCCGCGACGAGTGGGGAGTGAACCTTTACCTGTACACGAGCGCCGGGGACACCGGCACTGCCTGGGAGTGCTCCGAGCACGACGGGTACCACCTGTGGGAGGATATGGTGCTCGCTGAGCATCTCGACCCCTCCGGGGGCGCTGAGGTGGCCGACGGCGCGGTCGGTGAGCTGGTGGCGACCGACCTTGACAACACTGCCGCGCCGTTCATCCGCTTCCGGTCCGGTGACCTGGTGCGGCTGACCCGCGCGGCCTGCGGCTGCGGACGCACCCACGCACGGCAGTGGCCCGTCGGCCGCAAGGGGGACGAGACCGTCGTAGGCGACGTCCTGGTCGGCGTCCAGGATGTCTGGGATGTCCTGGAGACCTTGCCGGAGACGGTGGACGGGATCTTCCAGATCATCCGGCCGGCCCGGGTTGTCGACTCGTTGCGGCTGCGCGTCGGTTATGCCCCGGAGCTCACGGGCGACCTCGCTGACCTGCGGGCGCGGGTGACCGATGCGGTCGGCGCCAAAGTGGGGGTCGTCCCAGAGGTTGACCTGGTACCTGCCGCGGACATTCTCAGCACCTCCTCCAGCGTCGCGAAGTTTCCCCGGTTGGTGAAGGCATGAGCCGCGCGTCGATCGTGGCACGGTCGCGATCGTTGCCGCGCGCGGAGATAGCCGGTATCGGCCGTTTCACGGTGGCGGGCCGTCATCACGATTTCGCGATCACCTGGGATGATCGCGAAAGGGCCGCCGGCTGGCACCGAGCGGCGCTTGCGGCTTGGGGGTTCTCGCCGGGGGACAGCGTGCTGATCACCTCGGTGGCCTGCGAGGGCTTCTGGACCGCCGGGCTGACACAGGCGCTTCATGATCATCATATTGTCTTCGCGCTGGCCGAATCCTACGGTTGGGACGCCCGCCGGGTGGGGACCTTCGCCCGGCGGCTGCCGCTGGCGGCGGTATTCGGGCTCGGCCGGGAAACCGCTGAAGGGCTGCGGGGCACGGCCAGCCTTGACGTTCTCGCTCCGGTGCGCCACCTGTTTGCCCGCCCGGAGGCCTTCCCGATCCTGCGCGGCGCGGATCTGGACCCGCTGCTGTTCGCGCCGATCGGGCCGGCTGTGGCTGTCGAGTGCCCGGAGCGCGGCGGCGGGCACGTCGACGCGCGGCTCTGGTCGGTGCGGGCCGTGGACGGGCAGCTCCGGCTGTCCTTCGCGGACGAACGTCCGGACGGTCTCCGTGACGTCCCGCTCGGGGTGGGCGGCACGGTCCGGACCGGCCGGTGCGCGTGCGGCAGCGATGATCCGCGGG
>NZ_CAKJTP010000207.1:0-5527 GCF_917627335.1 Protofrankia sp. CiT1
CTTGATCAACGAATACGAACGAGCCGCAGCCTAAAACCCCAGGTCAGCACCAGTGGCCGAGTTCTGGTACCCCACAGGCTGAACCATTGCAAAAAAGGACAAGATGCTCTCTTAGGTCATACAGCTCCGGAAGATCGACATCGGTCATGAGCTGCGAATACTCCAACCAAGATCAAATTAGGGGCGAAACTCCCGCTAGCCAGTTTCTCCAGCCGCACGACGGTAGGAGGGTAGCGATAACCGTCCGTTTCCCCCTCGAACTGCCCCCGGCCACCGAGGGGTGGAGATCGCCCGCGCAGACCTGATGTTCTACGGCTTGGACCACAGCGGCCCGTCGCATGAGGCGCGGGTCTTTTTCAAGGACAAAACCCCGACCCGGTGGCACCGGAGCGGCTGCGGTACACGTGCCCCGGGCTGACGCACCCCACACCCGACGCGCACCTGCCCGGGGCGCCCGCTGCTGCGCCCGTCCGACCTTGTCGATCCTCGGACGGGCGCAGCGGGCTGGTCGGCGGTCAGGTGATAGTCCGGCTTACGCGGACGAGGAGGTGGTGGAACCCGGCGAACCCGCCGAACAGGCCGCTGGTCTCCAGGACCTGGATGTGGGTGAGCGCGTCGGCGTGCGGGGCGTCGACGGCCGGTAGGTTCGCGATGGCCTTCGCGAACGCGTCGTCGAAGCTGAGGGTGGGTGACATGCCCACGGCCTCATCCGCCGCCGGCGGGGCGGCCTTCTCCGCGCTGCCTCGCACGGCGGCCGCGTAGCCGGCGAGGTCCGTGCCACAGGGCTCGATGGGAATCTGGTCGGTGCCGTCGGCGTGATGGACGGTGATCTGCGGCTGGTCTTCGGGGTAGCGGACCGTTTCGAGGTGCCGATACGGGGTGACATGCTGGGGGAAGATGCCGGGCTTCGCGCAGCGTTGGAGATCAAATTGCTGTGGGAAGATCCGCAGCGGGCTTGGGGTGATGGTGATGGTGAAGCCGGGGGTGGGTATCTCACCCTCGGCGATGAGCAGCACGTGGACGCCTTCGCGGTAGGCACGGATACGGGTTCGGCTCGCAGGTTCGCAGCGGCTCATGGTTCCTTCCAGGGCGTGTCGTTCGTGCGGGGCAGGCGGTACGTCACTCCGGCTGACCCGGTGGTGTCGACCTTGTGATCCCCGCGGTGTCGGCTGGCGGGGCGCGTGGGCTCAGATGTGCCGGCGACCTGCGCACCGTCGCGGCTGGTGAGACGCGACCACGGCGAGAAGCACTCGTCACTGTCGTGGTTTCCCCCGGCTGACCTGGCCTTTCTTTCGTACCGGTATGACAGGGGCGGGGACGCCTGAGGAGTTCTCTGGTTATCTGCCAGCTAATTCCATACGTCGAGTGGCCATCGTGACGGTTCCGATTTTTATAGGCGTCGCCTGGTAGCGCAACGTCGGACACCCGACAGGCTGACAGTGAAACGACAGAAGGACGCATGAACCCAGACAGGCGGCCTGGTCGCCCGCCGCGCTACTCACGGACGACCAGGCCTGTTGGAACGGATTCCCGTGGAATCTGTCAGCAGGTTCCCAGCATGGTGTTGAGCGCCGCCTTCTCCGCACTGTCCACCGTCAGGTTGTAGTAGTACTTCACCTGAATCTAGGCCCGTGCGTAGGTGCGGCGGAAGCTGGTGAGGGAGGGGTAGCTGTTCAGCAGGGGTCACAGCTCAAACATCCAGGTCAGAGCGATGATCGTCAATGTCCGACATGTCGGAATTCATGCTATAGATAACTATTAATTTTCAAAATGATCATTGTTTCTGGCGTTCCGATCCAGATGACCATGCCGCTGAGCTGGGGGTTTGTCAGCGACCCCCCTGCTGAACAGCTACCCGACCGGATGTGCCAGACCGTGCCCGCTGGAGCGCAACCTGGCGGTCGCCATGGCTATCGATCAAGAAAGGTGCAAAAGTCGAGCTCGCCGTGGCAGCGAGGCTCCAACGAGAACACGAACGGGCTGCTCCGGCAGTATTTCCCGAAGGGTACCGACCTGTCCTTGCATTCGCATGCGGAGCTTGATAGTCTGGCTATACAGTTGAATGGGAGGCCACGGGAGACGTTGGAGATTTTCGGAACCCTCTATTGAAATAATTTTCCGATAAATCTCATTTTGCTAACTTTTGGTAGCTGTTCAGCAGGGGTCACAGCTCAAACATCCAGCTCAGAGCATTGATCGTCAATGTCCGGCTTGTCGGAATTCGCGCTATAGATGACCATTAGAATTCGTAATGAAATAACTTGTTCATTTTGAGCCTTCTGCAGGCCTACGACCTGCGAAGACGCTCCCGAGGATGCATTTGTTAATTCATTACAGATCCTTAGCTCTCAGGATGATCATTATTTCTGGCGTTCCGATCCAGATGATCATGTCGCCGAGCTGGGGGTTTGTTGGCGACCTCCTGCTAAAAATCCACAACTTTTTGGTCAAAAGCCGGAAAATGGGGTTTATCGGAATAATTGTTTCAATAGGGGTTTCCGAAAATCTCCGTTGAACTGGCAGACGCCCCTTGAAGTGTTTGGCGATCTGTTGACAGCGAATGTGTCGCCTTGACCGCTTGATTCCGCCGTCGCATTACGCGGCACTACGAGGAGTTCCCGTATGGACCGACAGGTACTCGTCCTGAATGCCGAAGGCAGAAACCGTCACGCCGAGGACACCGAGCTGCGCGCCCGCGGTCCCGCCACACTTGTAGACATCCTCGGCGTGCAGGCGTGGTCGGTCACCGACCCGGACCTGCTCAAACAGCTCCTCACCGACTCCCGCGTCTCCAAGGACGCCTACCAGCACTGGCCGAAGTTCCCCGACGAAATCATCGGCAAATGGCCCCTGGCCCTCTGGGTCGCCGTAAAGAATATGTTCACCGCCTATGGCGGCGACCACGAACGCCTGCGCCGCCTGGTCAGCCCGGCGTTCACCGCCCGCCGCGTCGCCACCATGGTCGGCCGCATCGAGCAAATCACCGCCGTCCTCCTCGACGACCTCGCCGCTACCCCGCCCGGCCAGACCGTCGACCTACGCGAACGCTTTGCCTTCCCTTTACCGATCCAAGTGATCAGCAAGATCATGGGCCTACCCGAGGACTCCCATTTCGACTTCCGCCGTACCGTCGACAAAGTGTTCGACACCACTCTCACCCCCGAAAAGGCCGCAGCCAACACCCAAGAGCTATATGCGATCCTCTCCGACCTGGTTGCCGCCAAGCGAGCCGAGCCCGGCGACGACATCACGTCAGCACTGATTGCCGTCCGGGACACCGAAGGCGACGGCTCCGGCCTTACCGAACAGGAACTCGTCGACACTCTACTACTCGTGATCGGCGCAGGCTACGAAACCACCGTCAGCCTCCTGGACCAGGCCATCGCGGCCCTCCTCGTCCACCCCCACCAGCTTGCCCACGTCCGCGCCGGCCGCGCCGGGTGGAAAGACGTCATCGAGGAAACGCTCCGGTACGAAGCCCCCCTCGCTCACCTACCGATGCGCTACGCGGTCGAGGACATCACCCTCCCCAGCGGCCTGACCATTCGCCGAGGCGAGGCGATCCTCGCCTCGTATGCCGCCGCCAGCCGTCACCCGAAGCTGCACGGCAACACCGCCGACCAATTCGATGTCACCCGGCCCACCAAAGAGCACCTGGCCTTCGGCCATGGAGTCCACTTCTGCCTCGGCGCACCCCTCGCCCGAGCCGAAGCAGCGATCGCGCTGCCCGCATTGTTCGACCGTTTCCCCGATCTCCGTCTCGCCATCCCCGTCGAAGACCTCGAACCTAACGTCGGCCTGATCTCGAACGGCCATCTGACGCTGCCCGTACACCTCCGACGCGTGACCAGCGACCCGCACGGCAAGATCCGCGTCGACGTAGACCGAGATCCCCCGGGGGACCTCGACGCCCATGTCCCTCCCGGTTTCCACAGTTCGTGAGCACACGATTTGGGCCTGGTTGGGTAGGGAGCTGGCGGTGACGGGGACTGGTTGGGTAGGGAGCTGGAAACGGAACGCTTACGCGTCACCGCGCCAGCTCCCTACCCAACCAGCCCCGATCGAGGCCAATCCTGCGTATGGCGTCGTCCCCGACGCGCCGAAAATGACGGTCCGAAAGCGCGCCCGGGAGGGTGCGTTGACTCGTGGTCAGCTGGCCATTGTCGATCCGTTCCGCCGTCTACTATGCTGGGGGCCAGGCGATCCCCGTCGACAGCTACTGACCGCCGTCCTGGTAGCCGTCGTTTCCGGACGGACAGGGGTATAGCCAAGGTAAGGGCAATACCCACCATTGATCTTGTAGGGGAACGCCTTCCCTGCTGCCGTGGTGGCTGTCAGAGGGGGATGGCCTCGACCGCAGTGTCGGCGTAGCGCGCCGGGTCGATGGTTACTATCGGTACCCGGATGGTGGCGGCGGTGCTGGCTGCGTGCAGCGCGGGCCAGCTGAGGCGGGGGTGTTCGGTGCGGAGCTGAGCGACCAGGGCGGTGCGGGACAGGCCGACGATCTCGATGGCGCCGATCGGGCCGCCGGTGACCAGCTCGGCGAGGTGGCCGGCGATGGCCGGCCGGCGGACGGCTGCGGAAGCCAGGCACAGGGCGGGTATAGCGATGGCGGGGCGGCGGTCGATCGCTGCGGCAAGCAGCCGGGACAGCTCTCGGCGGTGGTGTTCGGCGCCATCATCGGTGAGCCCTGCGATCAGGGCAAGATCGTCGAGGACGTAGCCGCTCACGCTACCGCGGCGGTGCGGTGCGCGGCGACGGCGGCCAACGCGACACGGGTGAGCACGTCGACCGGGTCGCGGTCGTCGTGGCGCAGCTCCGCGGCGGCCTTGGTGATCATGGTCGCGATGGGGACCGGCGCGGGGTAAGTGCCGAGGGTGTCGCGGACCCACGCCAGGGCCGCGACCTGGGCGTGCAGCACGGTCGCGGCCCGGTCGCCGGCTGGGTCGGTCGGCCCGGCCAGTTCCTCGATCACCGCGTGCAGGCGGGCGTGGTCGATAGTCACGGGGTCCACCGCAGGGCCTCCTTTCGTCCTTCAACGAATCTTGATGTCCCGTACTGGGGATGACCCTTGGAAATGTAGCGCGCAAGCCCCGCCGTTCCGGGCAGGGTTAGAGCATCGGGGCCGGCCGCCGCTGCCCTTCGGTATACTTGCGCAACAAACGCATCATCCCACCGCGTGCGGTGGCAATGGGCAGTGAAGCAGGAACCCACCGAGGTGCGGCATGAGCCGCACGGTAGGAATCCCCGACCTTCAGGGCGGGAGGATGTCAAGGTAGTCCGCTATCCCACCTGCCGTGCGGGGTACCAGGTGCCGCCCGCTACCCCGCGTCCGACTATGCCCGCCGGTACGGCGACGGTACCGGGCCTCCGGCCCGTTAGCGGTGGGGGCCGGGCGTGGCCGGCCACGTGGGGCGATGGAAAATCGTGGCTGGCCGTCCGGTCAACATCGGGCTGACTTGGTGCCGAAGGTGAGCTCGTCCGTTAGGGCCGCGCGGCGCCCGGTACGAAGGGACACCATTTCCCT
>NZ_CAKJTP010000208.1:0-3963 GCF_917627335.1 Protofrankia sp. CiT1
CTGCCCGGCCGCCGCCCCCGGCAGCCGGCCGGGCGTCCCACCGGACTCGATCAACGGTGCCTGGAGTACGCCGGCCGCTGCCAGCAGATCACTGTCGACCCGCTGCCCCCGGCCGCCGCGGACCCGGGCCACCAGCCCGGCCAGCACCCCCTGTGCGCTGATGAGGCCGCCGAAGACATCGAGCAGGGTCATCAGGGAGCCGGCGGGCGGCTCGCCCGGGGCGCGCAGCTGCTCACCGAAGCCGGCGTACGCCTGGACCAGGAAGTCCGTACCGGGCGGCGAGCCGTCGACCGGCACATCCCCCCATCCGGAGGCGTAGGCGTAGACCAGGCCGGGATGGATCCCGGCGAAGTCGGCCGAGTCCAGTCCGAAGCCGGCGGCCTTGCCCGGGGCCCAGTTGTGTAGGAACACGTCGGCACCGGCCACGGCGTCCCGCACGGCCGCCCAGCCGCCGGATGAGCGCAGGTCGGCCTCGACGACACGCTTGTGCCGGTTGAGCGCCAGAAACCGGGCCGAGCAGCCGCCGACCGTCGGCGCCATCCCGCGCAGCGGGTCACCCCCGACGGGCTCTATCCGGATCACCTCGGCGCCGAGCTGGCCGAGGAGGTGCCCGGCCAGCGGTCCCTGGACACGCCGGCCGGCCTCGACGACGGTGAGCCCGGCCAGCGGCAGGGCCGCCGCGGCCGACAGCTCCGGGAGGCCCGGTGGTGCCTGGCCCGCCTCGGGGGGCACACCGAACGCGCGGATGGCCCACGGCGGACCGACCCGACCGGACGGGGCGAAGTCCGCCATCCGCTGGGTGTGGCCACGCAGCGGCAGGATAGCCAGCCCCGCCGCCGCGGCCGCGCTCCGGAGCTGGTCGTAGCCGCGTACCCGGGTCGCGGCGTGCAGATCGGCCGGCAGCGGGGCACTGGCGTTGGCGTACCGCAGGACGAACGCGCGCCAGCCGCGTGCGACAGGCCGCGGGTCCACGCCCAACGCCGACCACAGGCAACGCCACGGTTCCGGGTCCAGCGCCTCGATCTCAAACCAGACTCCGTCGGCCGAGACGAAAGGCGGCGGCACCCCCGCGGCCGGGCCGGGCCCGGCGCCATCGAATTCGGTGCCATCGAATTCGGTGCCATCGAGTTCGGCGTCATCGGGCTCGACGACGCTGCCGGCCGCCAGATACTGCGAGACCGTCACCAGCGCCGCGCCCGCCACGGACACCTCCACGGCCTCGACCGGCATGCCCCGCAGCCCGGCGAGCACCGCGGCGAGCACCCCCTGGACGGCGAGCACACCGGCCGCCGCGCTCACGTAGTCGAGCCGGAGCCGCCGCGGCCCGCCACGGGCGCGGCCGTGCACGGCCATCAGGCCGTACGCGGCCTGGGCGGTTCCCTCGTCCAGGCGGGTGCCGGTGGTGTCCGTCCAGTCGAGGGCGCAACGGATCGCGGGCAGCTGTGGACATGTGACCGTTATCGGTCCGGCGATCGTCGATCGCTCGGCCGGCTCGACGATCGCTCCCAACTGGCACAGGTGCCGTACGACGAGCCGCTCGGCGGGGCCGGCAGGCCTGCCACGCACCGTGATGCCCGCCAGCGGAGCCGGGACGGATCGCCGGTCCCGCGCCGCACCGTCACTACTCGACATCACGCCGGTATCACGCCGGCATCACACCGACGCTCCCCAGCGCATCCGCTGCCGTCAGGCCTGGTCACATGTCAGTAGTCGGATCCCGTGCGCACTGAGTTCCCGCGGTATGAAAGTGACTGGACATGAAAATCACGGGACATACGGCCCGCGGGCTGGCGAGGCCTGTCCTCGGGGCGCACGATCTCCTCGGCGGCGCTGTCCCCCTGGGCGCGCTGTGGGCGCGCGGCCGGGTCTGGTCACGACATGGCCGCGGGCCGGAGCTCGGCCTTCCCGGTGATGAACGACCCCGTGACGGCGGACGCGGCGAACACCAGCATCACCCACAGCCAGGCCCAGCCGTAACCGAACGAGTCCGCGAGCAGGCCGAACACCGTCGGCCCCAGCACGAAACCGCTGAAGAAGCCGAGCGAGACCAGCCCGGACGCGTGGCCGGTCGCCCCGCCGCGGCGCACCACGGCCAGCATCGACACGGCATTGGCACCGGTGGCCGTTCCCCCGATACCAGCCGCCCCCAGCCAGACCAGGGCTGGCCAGACGGGTGCGGCCAGCCACACGAGCGGCACGGACACGGCCGCCGCCGCGGACAGGGAACCAAGAAGCATGGTCGCCTCCGGCATCCGGTCCGCCCATCTCGTCCAGGTGATCCGTCCGAACAGCCCGGACAGTCCGAAAGCCGCGAGGGCCGCCCCGGACGCCCAGCCGCCCAGGCCGAGCCGCTGTGAGGCGTACAGCGGCAGGTAGGTGTTGACGGCCGCCAGGGCGGTGCCGAGCAGCGCCGAGTAGGCCATCAGCCAGGCCAGCCACGTCGACGGCCGCGACCAGCGCCACCAGGAGCCGCGCGCGGTGCCCGCTGGGCGCGCGGCGTGGCCCGCCGCCTGCTGCCCGGACACCGGCCGGCTGTCCGCGTCGACCGTCCGCCAGACCAGCGCCAGCAGGATGATCGGGACGATCGCGGCACACCGTAACGCGGCCCGCCAGCCGATCGTGTGCGCCACGGCCGGCAGCACCAGCCCGGCGGCGAACGCCGACAGCTGGACACCCGACTGTTTGAGCCCGATGGCCAGCGCCCGCCGTGCCGGCGGAACCGTTCGTGCCAGCAGCACGTTTGTGGCGGGATTCGCCAGCGCCTGCCCGATGCCGGCGAGCGCCAGGACGGCGAGGAGAGCGGCGTAGGAGCCGGCGAACGACGCACCGGCCAACGCGGCCGTGACCGTCGCGCTCAGGACGGCCAAGCCACGGCGTGCTCCGGTGACGTCCACGAGATGGCCGGCGACCAGGGACAGCACGGCTGCCACCGCGAACGTCGCCGTGACCAGCTCACCGACTCTCGTCCGGGACAGGCCGAGATCGTCGACCAGGGAGGGCGCGAGCGCGCTCACCGCGTACAGCGACAGCATCGACGAGGCCATTGCCGTGGTCGCGACTCCCACAGCGACCCACCAGCGCCTGCCGGCCATGGCCCACCCCCACCCCTGTTCCCGCGCCTGATGCTGTGTCAGTCGTCGGCGGGACGGTGAATAGTTCCCCGGTCAGCTGGTCGCTTCCAGCCATCGGGGCGGATCATTGCGATCATGAAAGGCGGCCACCAGGTCGATCCGCGCACGAGCGACCCGGGAGCGGATCGTACCGACGGGACAGCCGCACACCTGCGCGGCTTCCGCGTAGCTGAGCCCGAGCAGCTGGGTGGCGACAAACGCCTCACGCCGTTCCAGCGGCAGGCCACGCAGCAGCTGGCGGACGACGACCGCGTCCTCGAGCGACGACGCCCCGCCGCTGGAGGCCTCGGCCTCGGCCGCGTATGCGCTGGGGGCCACGCGCGGCCGGCGGACGGCGGCGCGGATGTGATCGACCACCACCCGGCGGGCGATCGCCAACAGCCATGTCCTGGCCGACGAACGCCCGGCGAAGGCGGGCAGGGCACGCACGGCCCGCAGGTACGTCTCCTGGCAGAGGTCCTCGGCGTCGTTCGCGTTGGTGAGATGGAGCAGGAACCGGTAGGTCTGCCGCTGGGTCGCCCGGATGAACGCGACCTGCGCCGCGGGGTCGCCGGCACCGGCCGCCAGCGCCCACGCTGTGATTGTGTCCTCATCGGGCTCGGCTGCTGGCACGTCCGGAAGATAACAGTGGTAGATGATCGTCAGTTTGGTTTGTCGATCCCGCTGGCGGGAGCGCGGGCATGGCGGCGAGCGCCGGGCTGTGCGGGCGCTCGCCGCGGACGCGGCGGAGGACGCGGCCGAGGAGGCGGTGAGGGCGGGAGCCAGGACAGCCGCGGGGCGGACCGTCGCGGGTGCAACGCGCCCTCGCCGCTCCTCGACCGTTAGAGCGCCC
>NZ_CAKJTP010000208.1:4437-5991 GCF_917627335.1 Protofrankia sp. CiT1
CTTAGGGCCTGGTGCCGCACATCCGGTGGACGGGCGGCGCCGATCAGCAGTTGACGAATCCTGGCTGCTGGTTGAGGACCTGGCTTTCCGCCGAGACAAACCGCCGGTACTGCTCGCTGGCCACCGCCGGTGGGCGGAAGGCGGCCAGCCGATGGCAGTTCTGGAACGCCAGGGCCACCCCGAAGTGGCGTTCCAGCGCGCCGCGGATCGCGGTGCTTGCCAGCGCCCGCAGCAGCTGCCCCTGCTCGGCGTCATCCGCCGGTGGCACCTGGTTGTCGACAAAGTCACGGTCCGCGGCCGGCAGCTCGCCAGCGAGCCGTTCGACCAGGCCGTAGGCGTAGGGCAGGGACGCGCGGACGCAGGCGAGGAAGGCATCGTCGTCGACGCTGCCGTGTTCAGCCTGCGCAAGCAGTTCCGGGGAGACGGCCAGAGACACGGGACCTCCTGGGCAGAGGCGATCAGGACACATGCCAGCCTCATGGATGTGACAATCGTTGTCAATACAAGTTACCGATGCGCACCGGGACGATCTGTGCGCGCGGCGGCACGGCGGTACGGGAGGGCGACGAGGAAGGTCATCGTGATTGTTCTGGCCGCGTTGATGAAGATTACTTTTTCCATTGAGGAGCATGATCGGTTTTTTGGGTGGCGGATATGATCGAGACGGCATCGTTCGCGAGGTGTCCTGGGGAATCGGGGAGGACCGGGAAGCCGGTGAAGGCCGGGCGGTAGAGGTTGATCCGAGAGTCTGAAGACCGGTCTCGCGTGTGTGCCACCCGCTGGTCGGGTGGTCGGTCGGTGGGAGTCCTGCCATGCTGGTAGATCTCTACGACGTGATCAGTCGGCGTCGGGATGTACGTGCCCAGTTCACGGGGGCGCCGATGCCGCCGGGAGTCCTGGAGCGGGTGCTTGCGGCGGCGCATGCCGCACCCAGCGTCGGCCTGAGCCAGCCATGGGACTTCATCGTGATCGAGAGCATCCGGACCCGGCGGGCATTTCATGATCATGTTGAGGCGGAGCGGGCGATTTTTGCCGCGACCCTGACCGCGGACCAGGCTGCCCGCTTCACCCCGATCAAGATCGATGGAGTGTTGGAGTCCACGCTGTCCGTCGTGGTGACCTATGATCCGCGGCGTGGCGCGCCGGCGGTCCTGGGACGCCATGCCATCGCGGACACCGGGCTGTACTCGGTGTGTCTGGCAATCGAGAATCTGTGGCTGGCCGCGACAGCCGAAGGCCTCGGCGTCGGCTGGGTGTCGTTCTACCGTGAACAGGTCGTGCGCAGGCTGCTCGGTATCCCCGCCGGTATCCGGCCGGTCGCCTGGCTGTGCCTGGGGCCGGTGACACATCATGAGGTTGTCCCCGACCTGGAGCGGCACAACTGGGCATACCGCCGCGTCCTGCGGCAGGCGATCCATCACGAGAGGTGGCAACCGGCCGGGCCGGCGGATGGCGGGCCGGTGGACGGCGGGCCGGCAATACCGCGATGACGGTGCGTGTCGGTTCTTCGGCTCTCGGCTCTCGGCTCTCGGCTCTCGGCTCTCGGCTCTCCGG
>NZ_CAKJTP010000209.1:0-5465 GCF_917627335.1 Protofrankia sp. CiT1
ACACCTTGAGTCGCAATAGGGAGGACATCGCATGCCACGCGCGCTGATCACCGGCATCACCGGCCAGGACGGCCTCTACCTGGGTGAGTTGCTGAGCGACAAGGGATACGAGGTATTCGGCCTCGTTCGCGGACAATCGAATCCGAAGATCGCGATGGTTGAGAAGGCGCTGCCGGGGATCCGGCTGCTGGAGGGAGACCTGACAGACCTGCCATCCCTCATCGGAGCGGTCGAAATCGCACAACCGGACGAGGTCTACAATCTGGGCGCAATCTCGTTCGTCGGGCTGTCGTGGCGGCAGGCGGAACTGACCGGCGAGACAACCGGCATCGGCGTCCTGCGCATGCTGGAGGCGATCCGGATAGTCACTTCGGACGAAATGGATCGAATCCGCTTTTATCAGGCATCGAGCTCGGAAATGTTTGGCAAGGTGCGGGAGACCCCGCAGCGCGAGACCACACCGTTCCACCCGCGCTCGCCGTACGGGGTTGCCAAGACCTTTGGCCACTACATCAGTGTCAACTACCGTGAATCCTACGGCGCGTACGCCGTGTCCGGTATTCTTTTCAATCATGAGAGCCCGCGGCGCGGCGTGGAGTTCGTGACCCGGAAAATCAGTCGCGGTGTGGCACGGATCGCGCTGGGCGTACAGGAAAAGATTACACTCGGCAATCTTGACGCACGCCGCGACTGGGGTTTTGCCGGCGACTACGTCGACGCCATGTGGCGGATGCTCCAGCGCGACGCCCCCGAGGACTACGTTGTCGCTACCGGCGAGACGCACTCGATCCGTGAGCTTCTCGACACGGCGTTCGGCCACGTCGGCATCGATGACTGGAGCGCATACGTCATCCAGGACCCGCGATTCCTACGTCCGGCGGAGGTGGATGTGCTTGTCGGTGACGCGGCCAAGGCGCGGGATGCGCTCGGCTGGCGACCAGCCGTTGGATTCAAGGCTCTCATCCAGATGATGGTGGATGCTGACCTCGCCGCCGAACGCAATGACCTCGAGCGGGCGGACAACGCGGATCATCGGCTGTTCCGCCACTGACCCGATCAGCGTAGTTGTTCCCAGTCCCCTCGATTGCCGACTCGCCCCCGGTTAGCGCAGCGGGATCGAGTCGGCGACCTGCCCGTCGTCGGCGCTGTGCACGTGCGAAACCGGCCGACATTCGGACACAGCGCCGGATGACGTCGTGGCGCCCAGAAGAAGTCGACACGCCTGCTCCGCATATGCCACAGGTTCAGTTACCGTCCGTGCCCATTCCCGGGCGCGTAGGCCGGCTGCGGCACAACGCACAGGGTCGGACAACAGCCTCAGTAGCAGATCGGCCAGGGCCTGCGTGGACTCGTCTACCGGCGACCAACCGGTCAGCCCGGCAACATAGGCATCGGCCGAGCCGCCGGAGAATGGCGCGATGACCGGGCAACCCGCAAGCTGCGCCTCGACCAGGACGATGCCGAAGCCCTCACCACTGGACGGATGCCCTACTCGGGTACGGGTACACAGGGCGAACAGGCCCGCCTTTGCGTAGAGCTCCGCGAGCTCAGCGTCAGACGGTGAGACCCGCAGCTCGGCTTGCACGCGATCAAGCAACTCGACCAGCTCGGCTGGGGCCGGTCCCTGCCCCGCCACGATCAGGCGCACTTCGCCAAGCCGCTCCCGAACCTGCACGACGGCTCCGGCCAGCTCCGGTAGGCCTTTTCCACGCCAGTCCGAAAGCCGAAAGACGGATAGTACCGTCGATGGGAGGTCTGGGCTGGACTGCCGGGTGGCCTCCAGCAGAGTCCGTCGCCACAGCGGATCGATCCCCGGTGGGAGGACCGCTGGGAGACCAAGAGACGATAAGGCACCCGCACTGAAGCTGCTGATCGTCAGAGGGCTTGCCCCCGACAGCCGCATGAGCAGTGTTCGACGCAGCGACGGAGTACCCCAGATGTCTGTGCCATAGAACGCGACGAACGACCGGCGCGGACGGGCCAGACCCGTTACCGGGACAGCTACCGGCATGAAACCGGGATGCCCTATCAGCAGGCACTCAACAGGGCGGTGGCGCCGAGCGACAGCAAGCGCACGAGCAACGAAGACCGCCTTGGCGGCCGGGGTGGGGTGGTGCCCAGGAGTGAGCAGATCGATCCTGTGGACCTTTGCGCCCGACCCCTCGAGTGCGCGGACAACGGTGGAGAGGTACCGCTCGATACCGCCACCAAGTCCAAGCGAAGGCGCGAGCAACAGCACGGTGCCAGCCGGGTCAGGCAGTTCCGCCAATCGATCACTACGGAAAGGATTTTTCACATCACATATTGTGCCCGAAGAACATCTCGAAACAGCAACACCGACGCGACGATCCTTGAAGGGCAATAATTCTTTTACTAAATTAGATAAATATCAACAGTGCATGCCCCGAAGCAGAGCCACGCGCGGGGCGAGAAAACCCCTGCCCTAGCGGAGCGCGGTCTGCTGGGGCAGGGCGGGATGACCTGCCAGGTTCTCTTGGTCCATCAGACCGCTCGAGCCTTAACATGCCCGACACAGCAAGATTATCACTTTCAGTGAATCATCTGCTACCCTAGGTGCATCAAATGATCGACTTCAGGCGCTCGCCTACCATCCTATAGATGATCAAAACATCCGACGCACCGTTACCGCAGCCGTCATTGTACTTTGGCCGGCGCTCCTACCAAGAAGGCAGGGAATGCCCGAACATGTTGCCCAGTATCAGGTATCGGTAACGCGCACCGAGGTCGCCTCCTACCCGGACGCGGCGCCCTTCTCCCCTGATACGGCATATCCCGAGTACACGCACGATCACCTCAGCCCCAGCAAGAACCCGGTGTACTCTGGGGTCCGCCGGGTACTGGCACTGGCCGGGATGGACGCCGCGTACGTGGAAACGGCCCGCTGGAATCCACTAGGTGATTTTGTCGGACCGGGCGGAACGGTCGTACTCAAACCAAATCTGGTGCGGGAGCGCCATCCGCGTGATTCCGGTGGATGGCGTTACATACTCACGCACGGCTCGGTGGTCCGGGCCGTCGCCGACTATGCCTTCACCGCGGTCGGGCCCACTGGACGGGTGGTCGTCGCTGACGCACCACAGACTGATTCGTCATTCTCCGCGATCATGCACATACTCGGCATGGACGACCTGCAGCGTTTTTATCGGGAGCGCGGATTCACGTTGGACCTGATCGACCTACGGAAGGAGGAATGGACGACGGTCGATGACGTTGTCGTGGCCAGGCACCGCCTGGTGGGTGATCCCGGTGGCGAGATGTCCTTCGACCTCGCCGCGGCCAGCGAGTTTGTCGGTCACAGTGGCACCGGCCGCTACTATGGTGCTGATTATGACAGCCGCGTGGTGAATTTTCACCACCGTGGAGGTCGGCACGCGTACCTGCTGTCCGGCACTGTGATGCGATCTGACCTCGTGGTCAACCTCCCGAAGTTGAAAAGTCACAAGAAAGCTGGGATCACGCTTGGGCTCAAAAACCTCGTCGGGGTCAACGCGGACAAGAACTGGTTGCCGCATCATACGGAGGGTCGGCCCGACAGCGGCGGTGACGAGCATCCCAGTCGAAATACCCGGCACTCCCTTGAGCGGGCTGTTGCGACCAAGCTCCAACGGGTGGCGCTGGCCGCCCCTCGCCTGGGTGGCGGCATATTGCGAGTTGCTCGGCGTGGCGGCAGCCAGGTGTTCGGGGACGGCGACAGCGTCGTGCGCAGCGGCAACTGGTGGGGTAACGACACGGTGTGGCGCATGTGCCTGGACCTGAACAAGATTGTGGAATACGGCCGTGCGGATGGCACGGTGGCTCACACCCCGGACCCGAACCGGCGACACATCGTCCTTGTGGATGGGGTGATCGCGGGTCATCGTAACGGTCCGATGAACCCGGATGCACTTCCCTCCCGGTTGCTCGCCTGCGGGACGATCCCCGCCGCCGTTGACGCGGTTGTCACCTACCTGTTTGGCTTCGACCCGGATCGGGTGCCGGTGGTCCGCCAGGCGTTCATGTGTCGAAGCCTTCCGTTGGCCTCCGGTAACTGGCGTGAGATCCAGGTCGTTTCCGATCATGATCCGTGGAACGTCCGTCTCGGGGCGTTGCCGGTCGAGGTTACTCTGCATGCCGAACCACACTTCGCCTGGAAGGGGCACATCGAACACGAGCCGCGTACGGCAGTGCATCGATGAAGACCACCTCGTTGTTCGGATCACGGGCCGCGGCCACGGCATTCGCGGCTGCGTACACCAGCCCACTCGTCCAGGCGCACCTTCGTACGCTCGCCCGGTTGGAAATGGCCGACGCGGCCGAAGTCCGGGAGTGGCAGTTGGCCCGGCTGAGCAGGTTCCAACACAGATGGCTTCGATCGGTGCCCTACTACCGGGCGCGCCCGGAATACCTGCACGGTTCGCTTGATGACCTTCCCATACTGACCAAGGAGGCGGTTCGTCAGGTTGTCGGATCCTTCGCCCATCCAGGAGTGCCAGCTCGGCGAGTCACCACCGGCGGCACCGGCGGACGGCCCCTCGATCTCAGAATATCCTACCCGTCCTTTTTCACCGAATGGGCACATATCGCGTACGTGTGGGGTCGGGTAGGTGTACGGCCAACCGACCCGAAGATCACTTTTCGGGGTGGCAGCCTCGGTGAAGGCTTCGCCGGTCGTCCCATCCTGTTCCAGCCCACGTACAACCAGTTCCTGGTCTCGCCATTCCATTTGTCTGATCGAACGTTCACCGAGCTCCTGGATCGAATTCGGGACTTCCGGCCGGTGGCGATCTGGGGGTATCCGTCGGCTGTGACGCCCTTCGCGCGTTGGGTGGCACGAACCGGACCGTACCCGGAACTGAGCAGAATCCGGGCAGTTCTACTCGCCAGCGAGGGCGCCTTTGACTGGCAGCTGCCGCTCTTGCGGGATGTCTTCGGTGCCCCGGTGGTGCGCTGGTACGGGCAGAGCGAGAAAGTGGTGTTCGCAGGCGAGTGCCCGCGCCGGGTCGGCGTCTACCATGTCACGCCTACCTATGGCGTAGCCGAGATCGTCGCTGGCCGGATCATCGGAACCGGAATGACAAACACCGCCATGCCCCTCGTGCGTTACGACACCGAGGATGGGGGGACACTCCGATCACCGGATTCTGAGGGTGCACGGTGTGTATGTGGTTCACCGTTCCCCGTACTGACCGAAATTCGCGGCCGGTGGGATCAGTCCTTGGTCTACGGGGCCGATGACGAACCGATCTCCACCGCTGCCTTGAACTTCCACGACAGCGCATTCGCGGTCTTCGACAGGTTCCAGTTCCGGCAGGAACGGCGTGGCGAGGTGGAGCTGCGTGTCGCCGCCGCCCGGCAACCGGCAACAAACGACCTGGCCCGGGCCCACCGCCTGCTACAGGACCGGGTCGGCGACCGGCTCGCGGTGTCCGTCACCGTTGTCCCTTTGGACGAGCTCGTGAGCCGGC
>NZ_CAKJTP010000210.1:0-4613 GCF_917627335.1 Protofrankia sp. CiT1
GGACCGAACCGCCGGCGGCCACGGCGACCCGGCGCCCGGCCGGGCTCCACGCGACGGCGTCGGCGCGCGCTGCCGGCCCGGTGCCGGCAAGCACCGCCAGTTCGGCGCCGCCGGCCCGCTCCCACGACACGGGGATGTGGGACTCCGGCGGGGCGGCTGTGCCATCATCACGCCGCCGTTGGCCCCAGAGCCGGACCATACCGTCCCGGCCCGGTGCGGCGAGCAGGGTGCCGTCCGGGCTGAACGCGGCGGGGGCCTCGACGGCGCCGTCGAGCAGCGGCCCCTCGAGGCGGCCGGTGCCCGCATCCCACAGCAGGACCCGCCGGTCGTCAATGCCCTGGGTTGCGATCTCGGTGCCGCCGGGGATGAACGCGGCCACGACGCGGCCGTCATGGCCGTCCAGGGTCCGGCCGAGCGGTGATGTGGCGGCGTCCTGGCGCCAGATGTCGGCCTCGGCCACGCTGCTGGTGAGCAGCCGTCCGCCGGGCAGGAAGGCGACCGGGACGATCCCAGGCCGGGAGAATGTGGCGGCCAGCCGGCCCGACGGCAGGTCGAACACCCGGGTGAGATCGGTCTCCTCGTCGTTGGCGACCAGGCGCCGGCCGTCGCTGCTGATCACAGCGCCGGCGCCAGCCCTGGTGAAGCCGGTCAGCGGTGCCTGACGCAGCTGCCCGGTGTCGACGTCCCACAGCATCACATGGTCACCGAGGGCGGTTGGCAGTGTGACGCCGTCGGGGCCGAAGAAGCCGAGGCGTCCGGGCAGCTCCCGCAGGAACTGTCCGGTATGAGCGTCCCACACCCGCGTCGATGAGCCACCGGTCCCTACCCCGGCGAGCCGGCTCCCGTCCGCGTTGATCACGACAAGCGGGATATCGCCGGGTTTCATCGGGACCTGCAGCGGTGGCCCGACCTGTCGGGGCGCGTCGGGAACAGAGCGGTCCCACAGGACGATCCGCCCGCTGTTGTCGACCGCGAACAGCCGGGACGGGTTGTCCGGGTCGAACTGCCCGTAGGCGAGGCCGTCCCCGGCCCGGATGGGTGCCCCGACCTGTTCGCCGCGCATGACGTCCCAGACGACGATGGTCCCGTCGTTCCCGCCGACAGCGAGCATCGTGGCGTCCGCGCTGAAGACGGCGAGCTGGCGGCCGGTGGGCCAGTGCAGCGTGCGCTGGACTCGGCCGGCGGTCAGGTCCCACACGGTGACCGTGCCGTCTCGCCCCGGGACGGCGAGCAGCCGCCCGTCCCGACTCACCGACGGGGGCACGATCGGCAGCAGGCCGGGGGCGCCGAACCGGATGATCTGATCGAGGTTGGCCGGGGTGTGGACGAGCGCGGTCACCAGACCGCCTTCGGTGTCCCGGGAAGGGGCGAGCCGGTAGCCCTCCACGCCGAGCAGCAGCGCCAGGTCGACCTGGTCGGTGTCGAGGCCGGCGGCCAGCGTCGCCAGCCTGCTGCCCTGCGCCGACCGGGTGGCCCCGCGGGCCATCTGTGCCTGCTGGTTGGCCGCGCCGCGCTGCATGACCGCCACGCCGACGCTGGTCAACGCGATCACCAGCAGCCCGGCCAGCACGGCGGCCAGCACCCGCAGCCGCCGGGCGCTGCGCCGGGCGTGGTGCAGCGCGCGTTCCTGTACGGCGGCGGAGGCGTCCAGGAAGGCGCGCTCCAACAGGTTGGCGTCCCCGAGGTGGGCGGTGGCCCACTCCTGGGCAGCGTCGAGACGGGCGCCGCGGTAGAGGTCGGCCGGGTCGCGGCCGGCCGCGGCCCAGGCGCCGGCGGCCTCGGTGAGGTGACGGTGCACCCGCCGGCCGTCGCGGTCGGCTTCCAACCAGGCCCGCAGCCGGGGCCACTCCCGCAACAGCGCCTCATGGGCAACCTCCACCGTGTCGCCGTCGGCGGTGACCAGCCGCCGCTCGACCAGGGCGGCGAGCACGGCGTCCTCTGGCCCACCGCCGGCCAGCTCGGCCCGCGGCGCCCGGCGGCGCAGGTCATCGGCGGCGCCCTCGCCGGGGGTAGCGAGCCGGAGAAACACCTTCCGGGCAGTCGCCTGGCCCTCGGTGTCGAGTGAGTCGTAGACGCCGTCGGCGAGCCGGGTGATCGCCCCTGCCATCCCACCGGCTTCGCGGTAGGCCGCGGTGCGCAGCACTCGGCCGTCGCGGCGCTCCCAGGTGGCGAGCAACGCGGTGGACAGCAACGGCAGCGCCCCCGGCTCGTGGCGGACATCGGCCAGGACCGTGTCGGTGAACCCCTCCTCGAGCTCGAGTCCGGCGACGTGGGCGGGTTCGGAGATCGCCCGCCGTAGCTCGCTTATCGTCATCGGGCCGATAAGTACATGGTTGCCACCGATGAGGTGGGCGAGCGCCGGGTGGCGGGCGAAGTGGCCGTAGTAGTCGGCGCGGACCGTGAGGACGGCGCGCAGGCGGCCGTCGCCCCGCTCGAGCGCACCGGCCAACACGTCGATGAACTCCTCCCGGCTCTCCCGCGCCCAGGTGGTGAACGCCTCCTCGAACTGGTCCAGAACGAGGAGCTCGTTCCCACCGCTATCGACGTCGATTGCGGCCGGGTCGACCGTGCCGGCTCGCAGCAGCCGGATCCGCCACCGCTCGCTGCCGGGTAGCACGCCCGAACGCAGCGCCGGCACCAGCCCAGCCCGCACCAGCGACGACTTCCCGCCGCCCGACGGGCCCACCACTGTCAGCAGCGGCGCGGCCACACAGCGGGCCACCAGCTGGGCCACCAGCCGTTCCCGGCCGAAGAAGTACGGGGCGTCGGACTCCTCGAAACGTGCCAGCCCCTTGTACGGGCACAGGACGGCAGCCCTCCCGCCGGCTAGGTCGGCGGGCCTCTCCGGTGCGGTGGAGCCATCAGGTGCCGCAGCGCGGCGGCGGAGCCTCGCTCGCTGCAGGTAGAGGACGTCGGCGACCATCGCGTGCTCGGCCGCGCCCAGCTCCCGCCGACCGCTGACCAGCCACGCGGCGCTCCGGCCGACCCGCTCCCCGCCCCGGGTATCCGCCCAGCCGGCCGCATGTTCGTGTACCCGCGCGGGGACGCCGCCGGAGGACGCGGCCACCGCTTTGGCTGCCTCCGCGAGTTCCTCGTCAGTCACATAGCCGGCCACAATCGTCCTGACCTGCTCCAGCCCGAGTGGACCGAGCCGCAGTACCTCCTGAGAGCCGGCTTCGGCCGCACCGGGCGGGCGGTCCGTCTCTTTTTCTTCCGTCCGGTCGCCGACGGGTCCGGTGACGGCGACGACGAGTACCGATAGCCGCACGGCTGCGGCCGCCAGCCGCTGCAACTCAGCTGGGTCCGCCCCCGGCGGGTCGTCGAGGACGACCAGCACCGGATGCTCCGCCGTGGTTCCCACGAGCATCTGGGCGTCCACTGGGCCAAGGACGACCGCGGCGCCCCGGCTGCCCACCCGGCGTGCGAACTCTGCCACCAGCCGGCTGGCGCCCATCCCCGGTGCGCCCTCGACGATCACGACCCCGCCCGAGCCGTCGAGGGCACGCCCCCACGCCAATTCAAGGTGACGCAGTTCCCCCTCCCGCCCGACCAGCGGGTTCCGGTCCGCGTCCAGTCTGGCCGGCAGCTCCTGCGGACGCACCGCGTCCGGGCGCAGGCTGGGCTGCTCGGCGAGGATGGCCGCTTCCAGCGCCCGCAGCTGCGGGCCGGGCTCCACCCCGATTTCGTCCACGCTCCGGGTCCGGGCCGCGCGGTAGGCATCCAGCGCCTCCGCCTGCCGCCCTGATTCGTACAGCGCGACTATCAGCTGGCCTCGTAACCGCTCCCGCAACGGGTACTCGGCCACCAGCCGCTGCAGCTCGCTGACCAAGGCCGAGGCATGACCGAGCGCCAGTTCGCCGTCGATGCGGTCGGCCACGGCGGCGAGCCGCAGCTCCGCCAGCCGGTCCCGCTCGCTTACCACGAACTCGGCGTCGTCGAGGTTCTCGTATGCCTCCCCCCGCCATAGCCCCAGCGCACGCCGGAGGCGGGCGAGCGCGAGTTCGGGGGCACCGGCCGCCAGTGCCTGCCGCGCCTGCCCGGCGAGCTGTTCGAACACGGCCGCGTCCAGGGCCGCCGTGCCGGCCCGGAGGCTGTAGCCGGGCGGTGAGGTGATCAGGATGCGCCAGCCAGCCCGTGGGCTGTCTGGTTCCAACAGCCGGCGCAGCCGGGAAATATAGCCCTGCAGCGTCTTCTCCGCCGTCAGCGGCGGCTCCGCCCCCCACACCCCGTCCACCAGCCGCGACACCGACAGGACCCGGTTATGCTCGGACAGCAGCAAACCGAGCAGCGCCCGTTCCCGCGCGCTCCGCAGCGGCAGGAGTTCGCCGTTCCGGCGGACCTCCAGCGGCCCGAGCACCCCAAACCATAACCCGGGCGGGGCGGCCCCGACGCCGTTGCCGACGGACCCGTGCGGTGCCGCCGTCGATCCGTCGACGGTGGCGCCCGTACCCTCTCGAGCCATATTTCGGTTACCCTTCCGCCGTCGGACCCGTCTCGAGCTGCCCGGCGACGCCTCTCAGCCGCCACTCGCAGCTCGGCTCGACCAAATTTTCGCCCCGTCGACCGTCAGCACACCGACAGTTTGAATGATCTCAAAGCTTGAATTAAGAGCG
>NZ_CAKJTP010000210.1:5171-6013 GCF_917627335.1 Protofrankia sp. CiT1
GAGCCGCTCACTGACCGAACGCCCTATCCTCGGGCGCTCTTAGCCGTTGACGGACCAAGCGGTGCCGGGAGATCGATCATCGTTCATCACTTGGCGCTTTGCTCGCACCAGGTCATGACAGCAGGCCGTTCTCGCCGGCCCACTTCTCGAATCCGCCAGCTTCAAAGGGCAGGCGGTACTCCCCGCTAAGCAGATCGTCGGCAAGCGCGGATACGAGCTCCACCGTGAGTAGCCCAAGCCGGATCGCCTCGCATAACAGCGACAGTGTCGGACGTAGGGCCACTTTGTGTGTCGCTGCGGCTCGGCGTCCAGCGCCGTCATCGATCACGGCAATGCCGCCCACGGTGGAGGCGAGTGCGAGAACTCCCGCTTCCCCGCGGTTGCGGTCCTGCCATACCAGCAGCGCGGAGAAGTCAGCAAACGCCTTGATCTCCTCTTCGGTCCGAAGTTCCCGATGCTCGAGCCAGGTCGCATCCAGCACGGCCTGGATGCGACTGTCGCGGGTTGCTCCCGTGCGTAACTCGTCCACGACCGTGTCAGGTATGAGTGCGGTCCGTTTTCCGACGACGGCCTTCAGGACTCCGAGCCAGTTATGCCGCGCAAAATGCATCAGCGGCCCGGTATCGAATACGAGAATCCCCTCCACACCCATGCTGTTATGACACGAACTTCCAGATAGCACTCTCCGGAAGCTGTGGCAGCGCGGGTAGGTCCTCTTCGTCCCAGACCTCGAAAAGGAGATCGATTGCTCGGGCCGGGGACACCGTTTCACCGCGGTACAGCCTCAGCACCGATTCCTCGTATTGTCTGGCGAGCGAAGGCGCGACAAGCTCGTCGTGGAC
>NZ_CAKJTP010000211.1:0-508 GCF_917627335.1 Protofrankia sp. CiT1
CTGCGGAAGCCGTGGACGCGGGGACGAGTTGGGTGCGCAGGTAGGCGGTGAGCGCTGCCGGGGTGGGATGGTCGAAAAGCAGCGTGGTGGGCAGGCGCAGGCCCGTCGCCGCGTTGAGCCGGTTGCGGAACTCCACTGCGGTGAGGGAGTCGAAACCCGCGGCGAGAAAGCCACGGTCGGCCTCGATGGTGCCCGGATCCGCATGGCCGAGGACGGTTGCGGCGGTCGTCCGCACAAGGCCGATCACCTGACGTTCCTGTTCATTGTCTGGCTGGCCGGCCAGCCGCTGCGCAAGAGATTTCTCCGCAGGTCCGGCGTCGTTCGTCACAACCCGCCGGACGGGTATGCGGACAAGGCCATGCAGGATCTCCGGAATGTTCTCCGAGCTGCCCTGACGCTGGATTTTCATCGTGTCGATCCGGGCCGGTACGAGGCTTGCGCACGGCGTTGTCATGGCCGCGTCGAACAGTTTCAGGGCGTCCTCGGTGTGCAGCGCGATGAGCCCCGT
>NZ_CAKJTP010000211.1:1039-5950 GCF_917627335.1 Protofrankia sp. CiT1
TTGCGGAAGCCGCGGACGCAGGGACGAGCTGGGTGCGCAGGTAGGCGGTGAGCGCCGCCGGGGTGGGATGGTCGAAAAGTAGCGTGGTGGGCAGGCGCAGGCCGGTCGCCGCGTTGAGTCGGTTACGAAATTCCACTGCGGTGAGGGAGTCGAAACCCGAGGCGAGAAATCCACGGTCGGCCTCGATGGTGCCCGGATCCGCATGGCCGAGGACGGTTGCGGCGGTCGTCCGCACAAGGCCGATCACCTGACGTTCCTGCTCGTTTTCCGGCTGACCGGCCAGCCGCCGCACAAGAGAGTTCCGCTCAGGTTCGGCGTCGCTCGTCACGACCCGCCGGACGGGTAGGCGGACAAGGCCGCGCAGGATCTCCGGAATGTTCTCCGAGCTGCCCTGACGCTGGATTTTCATCGTGTCGATCCGGGCCGGTACGAGGCCTGCGCACGGCGTTGTCATGGCTGCGTCGAACAGTTTCAGGGCGACCTCGGTGGGCAGCGCGATGAGCCCCGTGCGGTTCATCCGGGTCACGTCGGTGTCCTGGAGATGGCTGGTCATGCCGCTGGCCTGGGCCCAGTAGCCCCACGCCAGCGCCGTCGCGGGCAGGCCGTGCGCATGTCGGTGGTGGGCCAGCGCGTCGAGGTAGGTGTTGGCGGCGGCGTAGTTCGCCTGGCCGGCGTTGCCGAGGATGCCCGCGACAGAGGAGTACAGGACGAAGGCGGCCAGATCGAGACCGCGGGTCAGCTCGTGCAGGTTCCAGGCCGCGTCGACCTTGGGACGTAACACGGTGTGAAGGTGGTGCGGGGTCAGGGCGGTCACGGTGGCGTCGTCCAGCACGCCTGCGGTGTGGATGACAGCGGTCAGCGGGTGCTGGCGGGGGATGGCGGCGAGCAGCGCGGCCACCGCGTCGCGATCAGCGGCGTCGCAGGCGGCGATGGTGACCGCGACGCCCAGCGCGGTGAGCTCGGCCGTGAGTTCCGCGGCGCCGTCGGCGGCGTTCCCCCGCCGGCTGGTCAGCAGCAGGTGACGCACCCCGTGGTGGGTGACCAGCCGACGGGCGGCGAGCTGCCCCAGCACGCCGGTCCCGCCGGTGATCAGCACTGTGCCGTCGGGGTCGAGCGGGACGGGAAGGGTGAGCGCCAGTTTGCCGGTGTGCCGTGCCTGGCTGAGGTGGCGCAGGGCCTGTGGCGCGTGGCGGACGTCCCATGCGGTCACCGGCAGCGGACGTAGCACTCCCTGCTCGAACAGCGCCACCAGCTCGGCCAGGATCTGCCCGATGCGCTCGGGCGTCACGTCGCGGAGCAGGTCGAACGCCCGGTAGCTCACGGTGGGATGGCCGGCTGCCACGTCGTGCGGACGGCGCACGTCGGTCTTCCCCATCTCGATGAAACGGCCATCCGGACGCAGCAGCCGCAGGGACGCGTCGGTGAACTCGTGCGCGAGGGCGTTGAGGACGACGTCGACACCACCGGCGGCAGTGCGGAACTTCCGCTCGAAGTCAAGGGTGCGGGAGGAGGCGATATGGTCGTCGTCGAGTCCCTGGGCCGCAAGGGCCTGCCACTTGCCGGGGCTTGCGGTGCCGTAGACCTCGGCACCCCAGTGCCGCGCGAGTTGGACCGCGGCCATGCCGACCCCGCCGGTGGCGGCGTGGATGAGGACCGTTTCGCCGGGCCGGAGCCGGGCGAGGTCGGCCAGCGCGTGGTAGGCGGTGAGGAAGGCGACCGGGGCGGTGGCGGCCTGGGTGAAGGACCATCCGGCGGGGATGTGGACCAGCAGGCGGTGGTCGACGACCGCCGACGAGCCCAGCATGCCGGGAAGCAGGCCCATGACACGGTCGCCGGGGGCGAAGCCGGTGACGTCCGGGCCGACGTCCACGACCACACCGGCGCCTTCCGCGCCGATGCGGGCCTCCCCCGGGTAGACGCCCAGGGCGATGAGCACATCCCGGAAGTTCACCCCGGCCGCGCGCGTCGTGAGGCGAATCTGCCCGCGGGCCAGCGGCTGGTCCGCTTCGGGGTGGGGCACCAGCGCCAGCGTGTCGAAGGTGCCGGGGGTGGTGACGTCCAACCGCCAGGACGGGGTGTCCAGGGGCGGGATCAGCGTGTGTGTCCGGGCCGTGTCGAGCGGGGCCGTGTTGAGCGGGGCCAGGTCCCGGTGGGGGCGGTGCCGGGCGAGCCGGGGGACGTGGATCTCCCCACCACGCAGGGCGAGCTGCCCCTCGCCGCTGGCCAGCGCGGCTGGGAGCGCGCTCAGGGAGTCCGGGTGGTGGTCGAGGTCGAGCAGGACGAGCTGGCCGGGATGTTCGGACTGCGCCGCGCGGACCAGGCCCCAGACGCCGGCGGCGGCAAGGTTGCCGACGTCCTCCCCGGGGCGGGTGGCGACCGCGTCGTAGGTGACCACGACCAGCCTCGAGGAGGCGTACCGGTCGTCGGCCGACCAGGCCTGCAACACGGCCAGCGCCTGCTGGGTGGTCGTGTGCGCAGCCTCCGCGCCGGTGGCGGCTGGGCACGGCAGGAGCACGGTGTCGGGTACCGGGGCTCCCGCGGCGATGGCCGCGGTGAGCGAGGCCAGGTCCGGGCAGATCTCGACCGATGGACGTGTCGACGCCGCCAGGGCGGTCAGGCCCAGGGCGTCCGTTCCCAGTACGGTCCACCGACCCGGCGGTGGGATCTCGCGGGGCACATTCACCACCGGCCAGGTCAGCTCGAACAACGGCTCCTCGGGCACCCCACGGGCACCGGCGAGATGATCCGTCGAGGTCATCCGCAGCACCAGGGAGCCGATGGCGGCGACGGGCGCGCCGGTGAGGTCGGTGGCCCGCAGCGTCACCCGGTCGGTGCCGGTCGGCTGGACGTGCACCCGCAGCCCGCGGGCACCTGCCGCGGACAGCGACACGCCGCTGACGGCAAAGGGAAGCCGGATTGCGTGCGCCGCGTGCTCCCTGTCGGTCTCAGTCCCGGTCTCAGTCCCGGTCTCGCTGGCGGGGACGAGACCCACCGCCGCGTGCAGCGCGGCGTCCAGCAACGCCGGATGCAGCCCGAACCGGCCTGCGTCGGCCTGCTGCCCGGGTGGCAGGTGCACCTCGGCGAACACATCGTCGCCTCGCCGCCAGGCGGCTCGAAGCCCTTGGAAGACCGGCCCGTAGTCGTAGCCTCGGGCGGCCAGACGCTGATAGAGGCCTGTCACGTCCACCGCGGTCGCATCCGCCGGCGGCCAGGCCCCGGCCAGGTCATCGGGCGCCGGTACCGACGCGGTCGTGCCAGTGCCGGTCAGGACGCCGTCAGTGCTGGTCAGGATGCCGGTCGCGTGCCGCGTCCACGCTCTGTCCGACCGGGTTCCCTCGACGAGGGTGCTGGCAGGGCATGAGTGGATGCTCACCGTCCGCCGGCCCGGGTCGTCCCCGGCTCCGACGATCAGTTGCAGCCGGATGCCGACAGCGTCGGGCACGACCAGCGGGGCTTCGAGCGTGAGCTCGGCGATCTCATCGCAGCCGACCTGGTCGGCGGCATGCAGGGCGAGGTCGACGAAGGCGCTGGCGGGGAGCAGGACTGTGCCCGAGACGGCGTGGTCGGCAAGCCAGGGGTGGGTCGCCAGGGAGAGCTGTCCGGTGAGCAGGACGGTGTCACCGTCGGCCAGGGGGAGGGCCGCGGCCAGCAGCGGATGGCCGGCGGGGTCCAGACCAGCGGCGGTGACGTCGTTCCCGGTGGGCGCGGCCAGCCAGTGGCGCTCGCGCTGGAAGGCGTAGGTGGGCAGGTCCGTGCGTCGGGCGGCCGGGCCGAACACGGCGGTCCAGTCGGGGCTGATGCCGTGGACGTGCAGGTGGGCCAGTGAGGTCGACAGACGCCGCCAGCCGCCCTCGTGCCGGCGCAGAGTGCCGGTGACAGTCGTCGTGGTGTTCTCCCCGACGGAGGTGTCGTCGATGGTTTGCTGGATGCCGACGGTGAGCACCGGATGGGAGCTGGTTTCGACGAATGTCCGGTGCCCCCCGGCGAGGGCGGCGCGGACCGCCGGGTCGAGGCGGACGGTCTGGCGCAGGTTGCGGTACCAGTAGTCGGCGGTGAGCTCGGTGGTGTCCAGGAGCATGCCGGTGACGGTGGAGTAGAAGGCGATGGTGGCGGGGCGGGGTGTGACGTCCGCCAGCAGACCGAGAACTTTTTCCCGGATGTTTTCGACCTGGGCGGAGTGGGAGGCGTAGTCGACCGGAATCTTCCGGGCCGGGACGTTCTGCGTTGCGTAAGCGTCCAGAATGTCGTCGAGTGTGTCCGGGTCGCCAGAAACAACAGTGGAGTGGGATCCGTTGATTGCGGCGATGTTGACCCGGTCACCGTTGACCCGGTCACCCAGCCGCGCGAGCTGCTCCGCCACCGTGGCCGCGGGCAGCGGAATGGCGACCATGCCACCGTGGCCAGCCAGTTCTCTGAGCGCATGGCTGCGCAGCGCCACGATTTTGGCGGCGTCCTCCAAGGTGAGCGCACCGGCTATGTGAGCGGCCGCGATTTCCCCCTGGGAATGGCCGATGACGGCGTCGGGGTGGACGCCCAGGGACTGCCAGAGGCGGGCAAGCGAAACCATGATTGCGAACAGCGCGGGCTGCACGACGTCGACGCGCTCCAGCGTGGGGGCGTCGGGGTGGCCGCGCAGCACGTCGATCAGGGACCAGTCCACGAACGGCGCCAACGCGTCCGCGCACGCTGCCAGCTGCTCGGCGAATACCGGGGAGGTGCCCAACAGCTCCACGGCCATCCCGGCCCACTGCGCGCCCTGACCGGGGAAGACGAACACGGTCTTCCCGGGGTCGCCGGCCACGCCCTCGACGAGGCCGGCGGCCTGTTCTCCCCGGCTCAGCGCCTGTAAGCCGGTCAGGAACTCGGCACGGTCACTGCCGACGACCAGCGCTCGATGCTCGAACGCGGTCC
>NZ_CAKJTP010000212.1:0-2730 GCF_917627335.1 Protofrankia sp. CiT1
GCTCGGCGAACGGGCCGCGATCAGCCGGCTGACCCGCGGTGGCCGGCGGTCCGCCGGCGGTGCCGCCCGCCTGCTCCCCACCCGGGACGGCTGGGTCGCGGTCAACCTGGCCCGCAGCTCCGACCGTGAGCTGCTGCCGGCCTGGCTGTCGATCGCCGGGAATGATCACGACCGGGACGACCATCCGGTGGGGCTGTGGGATGTGGTCACGGTCGCGCTCGCCCGGTTACCCACTCACGATGTGGTCGAGCAGGGGCAGCTGCTCGGCCTGCCGGTGGCCGCGGCCGCCCAGCCGAAGGACGCGGCCCAGGACGACCAGGCCGCCGCGCGCGGCCAGCGCTTCCCGTTCGCGCCGTTCCTCCTCGACGGCACACCAATCTCCAGCGCATCGACCGACAGCACCCCGACCGGGACGGGCCACCGACCCCGTCCCACCGACGAGACCGATCCTCGTCGTCGACCTGTCGTCGCTGTGGGCCGGACCGTTGTGCGCGCACCTGCTGGGGCTCGCCGGCGCCCGGGTGATAAAGGTCGAGAGCACCCGGCGGCCGGACGGAGCGCGGTCCGGGCCGCGGGCTTTCTTCGACCTCCTGCACGCCGGCCACGAAAGTGTCGCGCTCGACCTGCGCACGCCTGACGGCCGGGCCGCCCTTGTCCGCCTGATGCTGCGGGCCGACGTGGTGATCGAGGCGTCCCGGCCGCGGGCCCTGGCCCAGCTGGGCATCGACCCGGCCGGCCTGCTCGCCCGCCATCCCGCACTGACCTGGGTGAGCATCACCGGCTACGGCCGGACCGGACCGTGGTGCCAGCGGGTGGCCTTCGGCGACGATGCGGCCGCAGCCGCCGGCCTGGTCGCCGTCGGGCCGGACGGGACGCCGATGTTCCTCGCCGACGCGATCGCCGACCCGGTGACCGGCCTGTACGCGGCGGTCGCGGCACTCGCGTGCGTGGTCGGCGGCGGCGGCCACCATGTCGACATCGCCCTGCGCGAGGCGGCGGGTTCGCTGCTCGGGACCCGCCCGAGGCTCCCCCGGCGCGACCCGGCCGCCCGATGGTCGCCCGGCTCCGATCAGGACGAAGACAACCCCAGCGGGTGGTTCGTGGCGGCCAGCGGCTGCCGGCGGCCGGTCCTGCCGCCCCGCCACCGGATGCCGGCCGGTACCGCGCCGGAGCTGGGCGCGGACACCGCGCGCATCCTCACGGAGCTCGCCTGATGACGACCGGCCACGACGACCGAATTCTGATCATCAACGCGCGGGTCGACGGGCGGGGCTGGACAACATCGGTACGGATCGGCGGTGACCGGATCGTCGCCGTCGGCCCGAAGCTGTCCCGCCTGCCCGGCGAGTACGTCGTGGACGCCCGGGGCGGCATTCTCCTTCCCGGCCTTCATGATCATCATATCCACCTGCTGGCCCTGGCCGCCGCGCACGGCTCGGTGCTCTGTGGCCCGCCGGCCGTACGCGACCGGGCGGCACTCGCCGCGGCCCTGCGCTCGGCCGCGGCGCGGACCCGGCGAGGGGGCTGGGTCCGCGGCGTCGGTTACCACGACAGTGTTGCCGGTCCGCTGACCAGGGATGATCTCGACACGATGGTCGCGGATGTCCCCGTGCGGGTACAGCACCGCTCCGGGGCGTTGTGGATGCTCAACTCGGCTGCCCTCGCCGCGGCCGGCCTTGACGATCAAGCAGGTGCTGCCGTCAGCGCGCCGCCCGGAGCCGGGCGCGGCCCGGCTGGACGTCCCGACGGCCGACTGTTCCGGCTGGACGGCTGGCTGCGCGGACGGCTCCCCCCCGCGCCGGCTCCGGATCTCAGCGCCGTCGGACGGCAGCTCGCCGCGTTCGGCGTCACCGGCGTGACGGACGCCACCGCCGGCACCGGGCCGGCCGAGGCTGAGCTGCTCGCCGCCGCGGTGACCCGCGGTGACCTCCCGCAACAGCTGACCCTGACCGGCGGCCCCGAGCTCACGCCGCTGGAGCACCCACGCATCCGGCTGGGGCCGGTGAAGATCGTGATTGACGAAGGTGAACCGGTCGAGTTCGACACGCTCGTCGCCAAGCTGCGTGCCGCACGGGCCGCCGGGCGGGCGGTGGCCGTGCACTGCGTGACCCGCGCCGCGCTCGTCCTTACCCTCGCCGTCCTCAACGTCCTCAACGTCCTCAACGCCGGCGCCGACGTCGACACCGAGGCCGACGCCGAGGAAGCTGGGACCGCTCACCCGGGGGACCGCATCGAGCATGGCGCCGTCATCCCACCGGATCTGGTGGATCAGCTCGTCGAGCGTGGCCTGACCGTCGTCACCCAGCCGCACTTCATCACCGAGCGCGGCGACGAGTACCTCAACGAGGTCGACGGCGAGGATCTCCCGTGGCTGTACCGCTGCGCGGGATTACGGCGCGCCGGGGTCGCGGTCGCCGCGGGCACGGATGCCCCGTTCGGCGATCCGGACCCGTGGCGGTCGATGCGTGCCGCGGTGACCCGGCGCACGGCGGCGGGAAACCTGATCGGACCGGGTGAAACGGTTGACCCCGCCGCCGCCCTTGCCCTGTACCTCGGCGATCCCGCCAGCCCCGGCGGGCCGGCGCGACGGGTCATCCCCGGCGCTCCGGCGGACCTCTGCCTGCTCGCCGAACCCGGCCCGGCCGCGCTGCGGACGCTGAGCGCGGACCTGGTCACCCTCACCATCGCCGCCGGACGGATAATCGCCGACAACCGCTGACCGGCCTGACC
>NZ_CAKJTP010000212.1:3121-3922 GCF_917627335.1 Protofrankia sp. CiT1
AGCCAGGCAACGCTGCCCGCCAGCTCAAACAGAATCACGAAAACGCGGTTGGCCTTGACGGCCATGAAAAGCGCACGGCAACAGGGGCGTGGATCAAGGAGCGGGGTTGGGTGCGTGCGTCGCGAGGCGACGCACGGAGTCACCGGAGGTGGTGGGTGACGACCGACGAGCCGGGGTACCCGTGCATCGCGCGGCGATGGTTGGGAAGCGATGCGGCGAGGTGCATGCCCCAATCCCGAGATAACCCCGGCGATGCCGCGTCCTCTGTTGCCGGTCGCTAATGGCTGCTTTCCCCAGGGCTGGCGGGCGAGGGGGCGCGTATGGGGCCCAACGGGTGGTTCCAGCAGTCCATTGGCTGTGGATCGGGTCCCTCATCAGGGCCCCGGAGGACGAATTTGCAGGTCTGGTCATCGGCGGCTTCCAACGTGTCCGGAGAGGCCGGGACCGACCCCGACGGGGTGGGGAGCGTGGCGCTGGACAGATCCACCCGTAGGACCGTCAGCGCCTTGTCGGTCGCGACCCGGGACGTCCGGAAGTCCACCCGGCCGGTGACTCCATCAAAGACACCACCGCGAATATACCCAACGATCTTCATCCAACTGATGCCCTCGGCCGGGTCAAGCTTGTTCACGGAGTCAAGGAATACTTGAACGGAGTCATACACCAGCCCGACGCGCTCATCCGGCCATGTACTGGCTGAAGACGACATACCGGTGGCATGGTAGGTGGCATCGAGCCGTCGGCAGAAACCGAGAAAGCGCGCGCTCTGCTGAGCATCGTGGAGAAACTCCAGATCGCCTG
>NZ_CAKJTP010000212.1:4471-6251 GCF_917627335.1 Protofrankia sp. CiT1
CCATCAGCTCGTTCGTCAGGCACTTCTTCCCGGCGAGAACCACGGGCGCCGCCCTGGAAATATATCGTATCGGCACGTTGTAGATATTCTTTCCAGCGTATTCAAGAACAAACCTGCCGACAGTGCCGTCGGCGAGCAGAAGAATGTTCTTCTCGCCGATGCACTCCGCCATTCCTTTGAGGAACTCGCCGAACTGTTCCTGTCTACCGGCATAGAAAATCAGATCATCCGGCCGCTGGGTCGTGCACCTCTTCTGAAACTCACTTTCCAGCTGAGCGCTGATGTCCGGACCGGAAGCGGCACCCCGGCCGGGTGACATGTTCAGGTTCTTGTCCCAGCCCCGCCGGTCGACCGAGAGACCGATCTTCAACCGCGCGGCGACCTTCGGCACCTCCTCGTCGATGTCCTTCACCAGTGTCGAAACATACGTGTCATCGTCGTCTGGACGCGGCACCGCACCATTTTCTCCAGGCTCACCGGGGTAGTAGACCGTGATTCTTTTCTTGTTGTTCCGCCAGGCATACAGCGCTACAAGCTGCGCGTCGCGCCTGTTCGCGGGCACCATCTGGAAGTATCTCTCCGACTGCCGGTCAACGCCATCGGCAGAAAGGCCATGGGCGATCACGGGAATGTTTTCCATCCCCAACGTCCTGATTGCCTCAAGGGTGACCGGCGTACTGCGGTCCATACCAATGACCCCGATGACCCGCTCCCCCGGAGTTGCGGCGAGGGGAACTATGTATTTCTGGGTGACCATGGCTGCCTGTCCCATCGCCTCGCCACCGTTTGCGATCACAACACGCAACGCAATGCGATAACGGGACGGATCATCCTTCGCTCCCACGCACGGACCGGTATTCCCGAACTGGTTCAGCTGGCGCTGCCAGGTCAGCAGCGCCAGCATCTCCGCCATCTGGGGATCGGCCCAGCCCGTTCCCGGCGTCGATGCGGGCCTCCGGGTGAGAGAGCCGACGTACACCAGTGTGACAGAGCGCCGCCGTTCTCCCCCAGGCCGCTTATCGAGTTCGTCCGCACACCTGTTCTGCTCGAAGATTTTTTCTTGGACATCCCGGAGCCGGACGACCGACGGATCTTTACCCACGCCGAAGGTGAATCCACCCGTGCTGTAGCCGACGCACTCCCCGTCGTCGGCCTTGGTCACCGCGACGCCTGGCCACGGCTGACAGCCATCGGGCGAACTGGGGCTGGACGGCCAGAGCCGCCAGGCCAGCAACGCCAAAAACGCCAGAAACACGACGGCCCCGGATGCGCCCAGCGGCAGCCGGTGCGTCCGTATCCACGGCCGCACCCCCGGAAGGAACGATCTGGGGTTATTCATATCCGGCTGACCGGACAGGGACGACGAGTCGGCCGCCACTAATGGGAGGCTGTTGTTGTCCTCCCGCGGTAGGTGTGGTAAGGACGAACCTGGTGCCGCGGTCCCGCCGGGGAAAGGCGGAGGCGGCTTCTCAGACGCGCCCGACGGCGGGGAACTGGCACGGCTCGGGGGGAAGGGAGACGGCTCTGCGGGCTTCCCTCGTCCCTTAATCGCCATGGTGATCCCGTCGAGGAGGACGCGTCGGCAGACGTCCTCGTCGGTGTGACCGACCAGGTCGATCGGCTTAATCGGGCCGAGCAGCCCCGGCAGCGGACAGTCTTCCAAGCGAATCGGCAGGAGTTTGCGGTCAAAGCCGAGTGGATCATCGGCCCGGGCTGCCTGCCATTCCGCCTGCTCGGACACGGAAGACAGGTAAGCGCGGGACAACAGAACGATGGTCCG
>NZ_CAKJTP010000213.1:0-5306 GCF_917627335.1 Protofrankia sp. CiT1
GCCTCATCTGCCTTCTGAGCTGCTTGCTCAGGCTTTGAGTGCTGCTATCACCATCGACCACCCGGAGGCTCGGGCGCAGGTGTTGACGAGGTTGGCATCTCATCTGCCTTCTGAGCTGCTCGTTCAGGCTTTGAGTGCCGCTGCCGCTATCGACGATCCGTACGCTCGGGCGCAGGTGTTGATCGGATTGGCACCCTACCTGCCTCCTGGCCTGCTCGTTCAGGCTCTGAGTGCCGCTGCCGCCATCGGCTGGCCGTACGCCCGGGTGCGGGCGTTGATCGGGTTGGCACCTCATCTGCCTTCTGACCTGCTCGTTCAGGCTTTGAGTGCCGCCATCACCATCGACTGGCCGGACACCCGGGTGCGGGTGTTGACCAGGCTGGCACCGTACCTGCCCCCTGACCAGCGTGGGCCGCTCCTCACCCAGGCTCTGACCGCAGCCACCACTATCGACTGGCCGGAGGCCCGGGTGCGGGTGTTGACCGGGTTGGCACCGTACCTGCCCTCTGACCAGCGTGGGCCGGTCCTCGCCCAGGCTTTGACCGCAGCCACCACCATCCACCGGCCGGACGCCCGGGCGCAGGCGTTGACCAGGCTGGCACCGTACCTGCCTCCCGACCTCCTCGCCCAGGCTCTGAGCGCCGCCACCGCTGTCGACCGCCCGGAGGCTCGGGCGCGGGCGTTGACCAGGCTGGCACCGTACCTGCCTCCCGACCAGCGCGCTCAGGCTCTGAGTGCCGCCACCGCTGTCGACCGCCCGGAGGCTCGGGCGCGGGCGTTGACCAGGCTGGCACCGTACCTGCCTCCCGACCTCCTCGCTCAGGCTTTGAGTGCCGCCACCGCTATTGACTGTCGGGAGGCCCGGGTGCGGGCGCTGACCGGGCTGGCACCTCACCTGCCTCCTGACCAGCGTGGATCGGTCCTCGCTCAGGCTCTGAGTGCCGCCACCGCTATTGACTGTCGGGAGGCTCGGGTGCGGGTGTTGACCGGGCTGGCACCGTATCTGCCTCCCGATCAGCTCGCTCAGGCTTTGAGTGCCGCCACCGCTATTGACTGCCGGGAGGCTCGGGTGCGGGTGTTGACCGGGCTGGCACCGTACCTGCCTCCCGATCAGCTCGCTCAGGCTTTGAGTGCCGCCACCGCTATTGACTGTCGGGAGGCCCAGGCGCGGGTGTTGGCTGGGCTGGCGCCGTATCTGCCTCCTGACCAGCGCGGGCCGGTTCTCGTCCAGGCTTTGACTGTCGCCACCGCCATCGACTGGCCGGCTGCCCGGGCGCGGGTGTTGGCCGAGTTGGTACCTCACCTGCCTCTTGACCAGCGTGGATCGGTCCTCGCCCAGGCTCTGACCGCCGCATCGTTAGCAGGACGGGATGCCGTGATCGATGTTCTTCCAGCCGTCCTTTCGATCGAGGAAGGGCGCGACCTGCTCGCAGCCGCGGTCGTCTCGTCGCTGCTGCGTGTGCAGCGCTGGTGGCCCTGAAATAAGTGATCGGCGACCGGGAAACGTAGCGTGCAAGCCTCGCCGTTCAGGGCGGGGCTAAGAGCGACGCGTTGTCATCGGCCGACGCCCAACACAGGGCGCCTCCCTCCGCAGCCTCGCGATCCATCCGCCCAGACGCCGTTCGCTGATCGAACGCCCTATTGCCGGAGCCTCTAACGCATTGGTGCTGGCCGCTGTGTCGCCGCTTCCTGATCGAACGACGACTTCCGAAACACGCCGTAGAGCTGGTCAAGGGTGATGGCCGCGATGCGGTTGGCTGCGGTGCGATCGGCTGTGGCGGCGGTGACGGACGGGTCGAAGCCAGCGCCGCTGTAGCAGGTCAGAGTGGTGTCACGGGTGTCGTAGCCGCGGGCGGCGAGCAGGTCGCGAGCGCGGCGGAGCCGGTCGACGTGGCGGGAGCCCATGATGTCGCCCCATTTCGCCTCGCCGAGAGACAGGATGCGGCGGGGCTCGCCGGGCACCGGTGGAGCCAGCACGGCCACGTCGATCTGGATCTGGGTCCTGCGCTCGGGGTCGGAAACCACACCGGCGCCGATCTCGCCGGGAAACTCGCCGAACAGGTCGGGCGGGGCGAAGGCCGCGTGGTCACGACAGAGCTGCTCGAAATGGGGGCCGAGGACCTGCGCGGAGAAGCGAGGGCGGGCGTCACGCCAGACCGCGGCGGCCCGGCCACTTTCCAGGAACCCCCAGCGGGGCCTCATGACGACCTGGTAGAAGACGATCAACGGCTCGGCGATCCGGTACACCGCCCGGCCCTGGCGGAACAGGTCCTCCTCCCTGCGCAGCAGCCCACAGTCCTCCAGGACGCTCAGGTGGTGGGAGATGTCGGTGGCCTTCCGGCCGACGTAGCTCGCGATGCCGCCGCGGGTGTTGGAACCGCCGGCGACAGCGGCGAGCACCGAGTGGTACATCGCCGAATCGCGGACGCCGGCCTCCTCGTCGAGCAGGTAGCGGGCCTCCCGGAACAGCGGGCTGCCCGGGTTGAGGACCGTGCGCAACACCCAGTCGTCGAAGTCGCCGGGACCGGCGGGGACGTCGTCGTTGACGAACCTGCGGTAGGCCGGGGTGCCGCCGACGACGGCGTGCTGCGCGACCGCCAGCCGCGGATCCGTGATGCCCCAGAACTGAGCCGCCAAAGGGTAGTCGAACGGGTGGACCACGACTTCCAGGTTCGCCCGGCCGCGCAGCGGCGCGCTGCCGGCCAGCAGTCGGCCCATCACCGACAGCGCCGAGCCGCACAGCAACAGTGACAGTCCCGGCTCGCCCCGCTGCGCCGCCGACGCGGCGCGGTCGAGCTCTCGCTGCAGGATCGACGGCAGCGCCGGTGACACCGCGCTCAGGTAGGGAAACTCGTCGATCACCACCGGGCCTGGAAGGGCCGCACCAACCGAGAACAGGTACCGAACGGCCTCGTCCCAGGTTGCGAACCGCGGCGGCGTCGGCAGCCGGGTCGCCTCCGCGAGCGCCTCGGCGAACAGCGCCCGTGACTCGGTCCCGGTCGCCTCGGTGGCGCCGAAATAGAGCCCACCGGTCTGGCGGGCCAGCTCCTCCAGCAGGAACGTCTTGCCCTGCCGCCGCCGCCCGCTGACCACCCCCAGCTGCGCGGGCCCGCCCACCCGGGCCGCGAAGCGCACCAGGTGGCCCCACTCGAAGTCGCGGTCGAACACATGCGCGGGCTTCTCGATCACATCCGTCACCGTCGTTCGCCGGAGAAATAGAACTGTACTTCTAAGAACTGTACTTCTAAGAGTGCCCGGCAGGAGGGATGTGGATCAAAGGGCGGGGCTGGGGTGCGCGTGTCACGAGGCTGCGGAGGGAGCCACCGCAGGCGTGGGCTGGGCGGTGGGTGGCGGCCCAGCTGGCAGGCGCCACCTGCCGGGCGGGTCAGGCGTAGCTGAACAGCGGCGGGAAGACGAGGGTCGCGATCCAGGCCCAGGCGGCGTAGACGGGCAGGTAGCCGGTCTGCCAGCGTTCGAGCGTCGTGAACGGGACGCGTCGACGCACGAGCCCCAGCAACAGCCACGCTGACCAGACGAGGTTGCCGAGCAGGATGACGTTCTCGCCGAGGGCCGCGGCCTTGTTGGGTGTGGTGCCGTATTCGGTGATGCGCCCGGTGACAGCCAGAAGTACCAGCACGTCGATGGCCAACGCGCTTACCACGAGGGCGAGCTGCAGTTTGTCGAACAGATCGGGTGGGGCCAGTGGGTCGCGGGCTGAGATCGAGTAGAGGAGCAACCCCAGCACGATGACCAGGAGCAGGTCGAACAGGATCAGCGCTTGGCGTTCGACGTCGATGCCGTTGCTGGTCCAGCCGACGGCGATGAGGAAGGCGAGCAGGACCGCTGTGAACAGCGGAGTGAACAGCCGGGTGAGCACCGGAGCGATGTTCTCGACGACGCTTTGCTTGGCCTCGACGAGCCATCCGGCCACGACGACCCCGGCCGCCGCGCCGCATGGAAGGAGCCATTGCGCGATGAACTCCTGCGGAACGATCCCGATGGCCTTGAACGCGCCGGTCGTGAATGCGGTGAGTACACCGCCACCGAGAGCCATGAGGACGAAGTAGATGAACCATTCACCGGTGAAGCGGATGAAATCCATGCGTCGACGGGACGACCCCCAGCCGTCGGCCATGTAGGCCAGGCCCACCACGAGCCACAGGGCGATGGGCAGGTGGATGCTGGTGATGATCAGCGACTGCGACCTGTCCGCCAGGGGGTAGGCGTTGGCCGCCACGGCGCCGAGCGCGAACAGCGCCACCAGCATCCCGATCAGTGAGCGTCGGGCCTGCCGGCGCCAGGCGAGGAAACCCGCGAGCCAGGGCAGCACGAGCAGGCCGACGTTCGGCCCGTAGAACTAGGCTGACGCGCCGCTGTCCAGATTCACCCCGAACAGCTCCGGCGCCTTGATGGACAGTGCGGCACCCGCCGCGCAGAAGGCCATCACCCTCAGGTCCCGCCGCGACCGCGCGTCCGCGGCTGGGCTTGCGGTCAGGACCAGCTGCTTCCACAGCCGTTCGGAGTGCTCCCGGGCAAACTCACGGGCCAGGTCGTCGAGGCTGCCCATCCGTTTGACCGCGATCAGGAACGCCTCATCCGCGTTCAGGCCGGCCTCGACGAGCTCGTCCACGCAGCCACGGAGATGGTCTTCGAGCTCGTCGGCGTCGGGCGGTCGCATCTCCCGGCGACGCCCCACGTACTGGCGCCACTGCGCGAGCTGCGCTTCAAGCTCCTCCTGTCCCTCCCGCGCCGTCATGCCCGGCCCTCCAGCGGGATCGCCGTCAGCGTCCCGCGGTCACCAGGACCCAGCCAGATTCCCTTGAGCGCGTCCATGACCGTGGCCCACTGACGGCGCTGCTCGGCCAGCTCGGCCAGGCCCGCCTCGGTGAGCCGGTAGTACTTGCGCCGTCGCTCGCCCGTCACCGACTGCCAGCTGGACTCCACGCATCCGAGGCGTTCCAGCCGGTGCAGCAACGGGTAGAGCAGGCCCTCCGTCCAGTCCAGCTCACCAGCTGACAACTCGTTGATCCGTTTGAGGATCGCGTAGCCATAGCTCTCCTCCTCGGCCAGGATGCCGAGCACCAACGGCGTCGCCGAGGCGGCCACCAGATCCTTGCCGACTTTCACCAAGCCTCACCCCGTTCGATACCCTGGAAGTACGATGCATAGTACTGCTAGGTATAGAAGGCGCGATGACTGGTACGGCGTTTCGGGCGGGAGCGGTCATTGCACTCACCGCGAGCACCCTCGCGGGCAGGCACCTCGCGTTGGTGTCGTCGGTCGCTACCCAGACGCTGACCAGGGAC
>NZ_CAKJTP010000214.1:0-5200 GCF_917627335.1 Protofrankia sp. CiT1
GTGAATGACCGGCGATGGGTCAGCCGCCAGACGACGGCCATCAGGACCAAGCCGGCAACGCCCAGGCTCAGCCCGGCCAGGCCGAACCGCTCCCGAACCACGAGCACGGCGAGCAGCAGACCGACCAGCACCGGATGCCGCACAAGAAAGACCAGCACGTGGGCGCATATCTTGCCGGCCAGTCCGACAAGCAGCATCCACAGCGGGACACGGACCGTATCGGCCCGGGACGGAATCCGGGGTATTCCCCGGTCACCGTTAATTCTGGACATGACACATACCACCTGTTTCAGAGCACACGAAACCAGGATCGGAAAAAACGGGGAAAGCAGCGGAGGCAGGCCCAGAACCGCCCGTCAAAGCCGACGGTTCCAGACCACCTGCCGGAAAAAACTGCGCAACGACTATGCCGCAACGACTACGCGGCGAGATCCCGTGGCAATTCAGCCGCGTCCTGGGCGGCGAACCGGAACCGTTCACATTCCACGAGGTAATCGTTCACCGCGCCCAGCAGCGCATACGCGAACTCGACCTGGTCGGCGGTCACCGCGGTACCAGCCGGCGAGACAGAAAGCCGCGCCTGGCCTACGTCGACCGTGAGGATCGGCGGCTTGTCCGGGCAGATGTGGCAGCGAACCAACCAGTCCGCGCCCACGCCCAGCCCCAGCTGCGTCGAGGAGCGCAGCACGTCCGCGTCGAGCCCACTCACGCCGCCACCGCCGGACCGGGACGCCGCGCCGAGGCCACCGAACCAACCGGACGCATCGCCGCCGCCCGCAAAGAGAACGCCACCCGCCCATTGGCATCCACATAGGGCACCACGACCAGCCCCTCAAACAGCGCCGGCCGGAATGGCGTGCCCGGCATCGGGTCCGGGGGCACCGGCGCCACCTCACCGAGGATCTTCACCTTCAGTTCGGACTTCCGTGCCGCCGGGTCCGCGTCGAGGACCCGCACCGCCCACACCCGCTCGCCGGTGTCCTTGTCCCGCGCCTGCACATCCGGCACGTTCGCCTTCACCTTGTCGTAGTCGTTCGCAGGCTCCACACCCAGCACGAACGCGCCGTGCGGGAACACGTCCTCAAAACGCACCGGAATACGCCCGGGAACCGCCATCACGCCGCCTCCACTCGTCTTGTTGACCCCGGAACCATCGGTGCGTTCCGGCTGACGAGAAACACAATCCACCGCTCACCAAGCGCGCATCAACCGCCAGTCCGGCGTTGTATATACCGGTAGCATGGCCATCATGCGTGCCGCATCGTTTCATGCCATGGTGATATGACGCGCGGGTATACCGGTAGCGCTCCCGCGCAGGCCGCTAATATGCACGCATGGCTGACCGGAAAACCCCGCCGGTATACCGGACGAGAGGTCCAGTGGACGGCGAGGACTGGGCCGCCGTCGCCGTAGCACTCAACGACCGGATGGCCCGCCGCCGCATCGGACAACAAGACCTTGCCCGCGCGTCAGGGGTGTCCGTGTCGACCCTGCGCGAGCTTCAACACGGCGCCGGCCGCCGCGTGCAGAACAAGACCTTGACCGCGATCGCCCTCGCGTTGGGCTGGCCCGACGACCACCTGATACACATCCTGATATCCAGCACACCGACCGAAGACGACGAGACACACGAACCCCCCGGCCGGGAGATCCTCGCTATCCTGGCCCGCCTGGACGAGCGCATGACCGAGGCCATGACCAGACTCACCGCCATCGAACACGCCGTCACCCGGTCGAGCAGCCGACCACCATCCTGAGACGACAAAGGGCCGGACCTCGCGGCGAGGTCCGGCCCGTGTGACGTTCCGAGATATCAGCCTGGCAGAGAATGGCTCCCGGCGCGGGCAGGCAGCTGACCGATCAGCTGCCGCCGCAGCGCATCGGCGACATCGGCTTTCCCCGCCGCATATGCGGCCCGTTCCCCCTCGGTCATCCATCGCCGCCCGTTGCCTTCCCCGACCAACGCCGGGTCCAGTTCGAGCATGGCCCGCAGGAATGCCCCGGGCACCTGCCGCCGGTCCAGCCGCACGCCCGACGCCTCATAGACGAGCATGACGTCAACATCTCCGTGGACTTCGATAAACCGCAGACCCGCCGGCATCTCCGCCGCCGCCGCAGCCAGCGCCTGGGCCGAGGAGTCAGCCGGGACGGCCAGCGCCCAGGCGTTCGCGCCCCACGGCAGCAGGCCCACCCCGGGTTGCTCGGGCGTCTGGCAGGAGCCGCTTATCCAGGTCATCGCGAGCCCCCAGGCCCGCCTCGATGATCCATCCTGGTCTGTCTCGGTATGCGCAATGGCATGTGCCGTCCCTCTCGTCTCGTCCGCTCGCGTCCGGGATGCCACCCCGCCCCGCGGAGCCCGGCTCTACGCGAACGCGGGGCGGGGTGACCTGCACAGCAGCCTCACCCGCACCTGCTACATCACGAAACGTCACGATGGCAATGTACGGTGTGCATGGAATCCGGACCGGTCACCGCCTGCCGAGCAGTTGACGAGAGCCAGCCGAGCGCCACACCATCCCACCAGCGGCGAACGACCCATACCACGATGGCATAGTGGCGCTAATCTCTGCATAACGACCTTGACCACCCGCTGACCTGGCAATCAGCCCATACCGAGGAGATGGCGGATGGCCCAGCCCGCTCCTCCCTACATCGTCTCGCCCGAACTTCTTGCCCGGGACGAGTTCCGCGCCGCCTGCGAAACCCTGGACTTTCAGACGATCTTTCGTCTGATGCGCAAGTACGACGGCGCCAGCCAGGACCGCGTGTCCTCCCCGGTACCGGGGCTCACGCAAAGCCGGGTCAGCCGGGTCATGAGCGGCGAGACCCGGATCACCTCGCTGGACCTTGTCCAGCGCATCGCCGACGCCTTACGCATCCCCGGCACCTACTTCCGCCTCGCCCCGCGCCCCTGGGAGAACACGCAACCCATAACCGTCCCGGACCCCGCATCGGCGGCACCACCCACCAGCCCGGCTGTCCCCAGCCAACCCGCCGCCGGCACGACAAGCACGGCCAACGTGACCCCACCGGCCGGTGAGACAGTCGGTGACGTCGAGGACCGCAGCCTGACCATCGACATCGACGTTGCCGAAGACGGATGGGCAACCCTGACCTACCGGCACGAGCTCTACAACGCCACGGCCACGCCGTTCACCCGGTTGAACCGGGAACTGTGGTTCGAGACCACCAACGGCCCGTTACAGCTCGAGGCCCTGCCCTCCCCCAACCGGAACATCATTATCCAACGCATCCACGACACCACGCTCAACGCCCGGTTCGCCTGCCAGATCTTCCCCGCGATCCAACCCGGAGAGACCGCGATCGTCGGCTACCGGAGCACCGGCGGACGGTTCGTCTACGACCACTACTGGCGACAGTCGATCGTCCGCCCGACCGGCACCCTCACGATCCGGCTTCGCCACCAAGGCGTCACAGCATTAACCCGGTGCACGGCGACCGAGGACCGGCCGGACGGCTCAGAGATCTCCGCGACCGACGGCCTGTCCTTCTCCCGAGGCGAAACCGGCGTCGTCATCGAGCTGACCCGGCGGAACCTCCGACCGAACCAGTTCGTGACGCTGCGATGGGACACCACCCATGCGCCTCCGTGACGACATCGAACAGACACTCCGAGCCTGGGACGCCTACGAGACCGCGCGTCAAGCCGCCCCGATCATCGATTTCGACTGTGTGCCACCGCCGGACCCGGTGACGGCCGCCCCCAGCCGTGTGGACGTGCACAGCGCGCTTTCCGCGTTGTCCGCACAGGCTGCGGATGAAGGCGACCAGGTGTGCGCCGAGCAGCTCCGCGCACACCTGACCTATCTCGGCGCGCTCCTCGGTGAACACCCCCCGCTCGACGACTACCTGACCGCCACCCAGGGATGCCCCGCGGCCGGATGGCCCGACGAGTACGTGACCGCCATCGGTGACCGCGCCCGCACAGCCCTGGCCGATCTTGGCGTGTCGTGGGACGCCACCACCGACCACCAGCTCCGCGAGACCGAAGGCCCGGTCGACATCACCGACGCACCCGAGATGATCCGGGCCGCCGCCACCGAGGCAGAGCCCGCCGTCCGCGCCCTTGCCGACACCGACGCCCCATACACCCTGGAGATCACGACCGCGGACGTTGACGCCTACTGGGCCTACTGGCTCGACGGCACCGGCCAGCACGTACGGCTCCGGCTCAACCTCCGCAACGCTGCCTTCACCACGGTACGCATCCGCCAGTTCGCCCTCCACGAAATTCTCGGCCATGCCCTCCAAAGCGCCAGCTACACCGCCACCGCCAGACAGACCGACGTGCCATGGCCCCGCCTGCTGGCGATCCACACGCCGTATCAAATGCTGCTGGAAGGCATCGCCCAGGCCATGCCGTTGTTCATCGTCCCCGACGACACCGCCGTCACGGCCCGGGTCCGCCTCGACCACTACCTACAACTCGTCCGCGCCGAGCTGCACCAGGCCATCAACACCGGTGCACCTGCCACCGAGTGCGCCGAGCACGCCCGCACCCGCGTCCCGTTCTGGACCACGGCCACCATCGCCGACATCCTCACCGACCGCGGTAACGACCCCCAGCTACGAAGCTATCTGTGGGCCTACCCCGCCGGCATCGACTGGTTCGTTTCCCTCGCCGACACCGCCGACACCGCCACCGTGGGGAAGGTCTTCCGTGCCGTCTACGCCCAGCCCCTCACCCCACACCAACTCACCCAGCTCTGGCCGGCTGGCCCCCGCATCGGCGGACCCGGCGCCCCTGTTCGTCTACGGAAGCCTCCTCTTCCCTGACGTCCTCCATGTTCTTATCGACCGCGACCCCCACCGCGTCCCGGTCACGGTCACCGGATGGCGCGTCATCGCTCTGCCGGAACGGATCTACCCCGGCCTTATCCCCGACCCGACCACCACCGCCACCGGACATCTGTTCGACGACCTCACCCAGGCAGAACGAGAAACCCTCGACGCCTTCGAAGCCGACATCTACACCCTGACCCGCGTCCCCCTGGACCACGGCCGCCACGCATGGACCTACGCCTGCACCAACCCCACCGACTTCCTCCCCGCCGAACCATGGAGCCCCGAGGAGTTCACCCGCACCCACCTACCCACCTACGTGGACCGCTGCACCACATGGCGCCACCGCCACGAGTCAAGCGCATAGCCCGCAGGTTGCCGAATTCCTCGTTTTATG
>NZ_CAKJTP010000215.1:0-5157 GCF_917627335.1 Protofrankia sp. CiT1
GGTCAGGACGATGCCGCCGGTGGCCAGCTCCTCCAGCTCCGGGTCGGGCGCGGTGAAGGACAAGCCCATGGTGAGACGCTTGGCAAGGTCGGGAGTGCGGTAGGTGACGGCGAGGTTCCCGGCGGCGTTACGCAGGGAGGTGTCGATGCCGTTCTCCATCTCCCCGGCAAAGTCAATCTTTGTGAACTGATCGGTTACGATCATGTTGTTGGGGCCACGGGAAATATGCCCCAACCTGTCCAAGCGGCACACCCGCAGGGCGATTGCGAGAATCGACGCCGGAGCGTCATTGCCCGTCGCCGACAGAGAGGGCGGGCTCGCCGAACCGACGACGATAGCCACGGATCAGACCTCCACTTTCGCTAGCACCGCGAAATGCGCCGCGTAATCCCAGTACGCGGCAGCGGTACGCATCACCCGCACCACCACCGTGTTCGTCGCCCGGTCGAATGTTGCGAAGACGTCGTCATCCTCAAAGTAGGGATCATCGAGGCGGACATGAATCATGGATGTCGCGTACACCCACGTGCACCCCGATGGGGGGCTGATGCCACCGGGGCCTGTGCCGAGATATCCCGAGCCGGGAACAATAATGCTGTCCAGAATCGTCAGGAGCCGATTTCCTTCCCGGCGCAAGAGGCTGTTGCCGTCCCACTGCGGCACCATTTCCGCCGTGCAGTGAATCATTCCGCGGCGCCCCGGTCCCATCGGCTGCCCCGTGGACACCTGTGTATGCGCCTGCGATCCCGACGGCGTTGCCCGCCCGGCGTTGGACAGCGCCTGCTCCAGCAGTCCCAATGCCCGCAGCGGGTTCTGCGGCACTCGGGCGGAAGAGACTACCGGCGTCAGGTCCACCACCGGGCCGCCATCGGTAACCACCGGCATGGACAGGTAGTGCTGCGGATAGCCCTTGACCTGGGCCAGTTCGCCGGACCACAGCTCGTACTCGACCGCGGCCGGGGTTTTCCCCACGATTCCCGTCAGCGCCCGGTCTCGTCCGTCGGCGATTTGAAATCCCAGCGCTGAGCAGATCTCGTCATGGACGATGGTGAACGGAACGTAATCTACTCGCGGCTCATTCGTGGGCCGGACGTTATTGCTTCCCGGATAGCGGCCGTTGGCGGTTGTCCGCTCGCACATGTCGATCGTTTCGGCCTGGGCCGCCGAATAGGGGCGGAACGCGAACCCTAGCTGCCAGCGTTCGTCATCCGCGTCGGGAACGGCCGCGCGCAGCAGTGACACTACGGGGGCCGTGGGGTCTGGCGGGGCGATAGGAGTCGCCCGGCTGGTCGCACTGGACAGTCCCACAACTACGGGCACTCGCTGTCACCTCCCAACACGAAAACGGTCGGGACGGCCACCAGGGGGACGGACCAGGACACCCCGGGTGGCCGTCCACGCGCTAGAAGCTGCCGCCGGTGCCGTGAGCACCGCCTGCGGCGCCGGTCAGCGTGCCCGGAGCGGCCGAGGTCGCGATCGGCAGCGAGCTGCCACCGGTCGGCAGCACTGTGGAAATCATCCGAAAGGCCTCAACGCCGCGGAATGCCACCGACTCAAACGCCTCGACGAATGTTTCGTAGTCGTTGGTGCCGTCAAGAATGCTGTCGCGGACCACGCCCAGATTGATCGTCCCGCCATCGAGGCGAATAAACGATCCCTCCGGGTACAGCCACCAGTGGATTTCCGCCGGCCAGTTATTCAGATAGGACACGGCCTGGGCGCCGAACGACTGCGCGACCGGAGTAGGGCCAGAGGACCACACCGCACCACTGTCGACCGGCTCACCGTCGGCCAGCCACGTGACATTGACGCCGCGGGCGGTGAACCATGCCTCGATCTGCGCGTCTGGCACCGCGCGCACCGGAGTACCGGAGTCGTCGTGCGCCTGCTCGCGTACGAGATCCGCGCGGATCATGTCGGTGGCCCAGTCCGGGATCAACAGCCGCCAGCGCTGGTTCTCGGGCAGGCGGTGGCGGTAGCGGGACGCGGCGATCGCCAAGTCCAGGCTGGCCAGCAGGTCCCGGTGGACGCCCAGCAGCTTGTTCGTCAGCACCGTGGTGGACGCTGCGGTGATCTGCTTGAGGAGGTTCAGTTCGGCGAACCGGGCCGCGTAGACCATCGCGACCCGCGTGTTGGCCTCAACCTGCTCGGGTGAGAATCGAGCCATCATGTTCCCGACCTTGATGATGGTCGGGATCGCGTCGACGTAGACCTCGTTCTCCGTCGCGCAGGTGATCGTCCCGTATGGCTTGGTCGCCCCCCCGGGGGTGGCGTCGGTGGTGTGGGACCACAGGGACGTTGCAGTAGTCGCCACCGAGTCTGAGATCTTCGGCGGGGACACGAACCGCAGACCACCCCGGGTGGCATTGAATGACGGCAGTGCGTCCTGCAACGGCCGGGCGTCATCGCCCCACGTCGGGACCGCATAGTCGACATTGACGGGGTTGCAGATCCCGCCGGAGGCCACGATCGCCGACGGCGACGTCACCGCCAAGATCTTCGCCTCGTTCGAGGCAAGATCCCCGGTCAGCGTGCGCTCATCGGGGTAGCTGTCGGTGTGCCACCGCGCCACATGCTGCAACTCGAACGCTCGCTGGCCCATCCGGGTCAACCGGCCGTGGATCAGCTCGGCGAGACCGGCGAGACTCCCGATCGCATCTCCCGGTGCCACGCTCGGACTCCCCGTGGAGGAGACATACAGCCCGACATGGGCACGGCCGGGCTGTGGGCCATCAGCCGGGCGGGCGGCCGGGTCCGCACTGGCGGGCCGATGACCGCCGATGGCCGCCAGAGGCACCCGGGTCGGTAGCGGCGCCGAAAGGGATTCACCGCCAGGGGTGGCCGGCGTGTCGCTCGGTGCCGCGTCCGGGTCTGGCGCCGGGTCCGGGTCGACGGCTGGCGCCGGGTGCATCGCGGTCCGTAGCGCACTGGCCTGATCGGCGGCTGCGGCGCACTGGGCGATCCGCTCGCGGACGGCCGTTGTGACATCGCCGATGGCCGCGAGGAGGGAGACCTGCTCGGGCGTGCGGGCCGCATCGTCATCGCCGTAGATCGCATCGAAGGCGGCGATCAATGCCGTCTCCACCCGGCCCAGATCCGCGGCGGCCAGCGCGGCTACCTGCTCGCGGACCGCTGCCAGCGCGCTTTCGGAGTCCTGCGCGGACGGCAGGGCGGCAATGTGGTCAAGTAGGGCTGCGACGTCCACGACGGAGACTCCTCGGATGTGCATGGCGAAAGAACCGAGCGGTCCACCGTCGCTATGCGTCCGGGGTCTGGGACGGCTATGCCATCCGAGCTCCTCGTCGCAGACAGTACACCGCCCGGCCTATCGCGCATGCATGGCCGCTCGCAACGTCCGCGCCGTTACCGCAAGTGATACCTGTGCGGCGCTCCGCGCTTCTCGCGTTGCCCGTCGATGCGCGTCGATCTCCTCAGCCGTCAACCCTCGACGCCCTGCCGCCAGGACGGTCCGCGCCCCTGCGGCCACCAGCGCCACCGGCGTACCGCTGGCCGCCAGTGCCCGGGGCACGGGGAATCCCTGAACGTTGACCGCGAGTGCGGCCACCAGCTGCAACCGGCCGCCGAGCATCCGCCAGTCACCCGACAACCCCGATGCCCGCAGCGCCCGGACCTGCATGTCGGTGACATCCGGCCGCATCGCCCCGGCGAACCAGATTCCGTAGGCGTCCTCACCGGCGGCGACATCGGCCACCGCGGTGCCCGTGTTGTCGTAATGCGCTATTGCCTCAGCCGCGCTGGTGCCCGCCGCGGTGGAGGCATGTCCGGTGCCCATCGTGATCGGACCGGTTGCTACCAGCGCACCGCCCGCCGCCAGCACCGCACCGGTGCGGTAGTAGGCGTACGTCCCGCCACGGGGAGGTGTGACGCATGCCCCAGAAACCCCGGTATGGCATGTTCCCCAGCCCGCCAGATGCCCGTACACCCAGCCGTCGGCGGTAATCGTCAGCGGTGTCAGCTCGGACAGGTGGGGATCGTCGAACCACGCCGCGGGTGGTTCCATGGGCCCGGCGGACGCGACAAGGGCGCCCCCCTGCTCGCAGGGTATGCACCGGCGGGCACCGTAGGGGCGATTCCGTGGCCGCCATCCCGATGCGGCTACCGCATCCTCGTCGCCGCCGTCGGGGGCCAGTGTGTCGCGGGGGTGTGGCATAGGGTTGCCATCCGCATCCGCACCGACCATGTAGCAGCCCGCAAACGCAGGGTGCGGCACCAACGTGTACCCCAGCACCTCACCCCGGGTGATGCTCATGCGCTCCGCGGTCGGGTACCCGTCCTCGTCCTCCTCCAGAACCTCCCATTCGGCATCGACGTCCGCGAGGTCGGCGGAGACCCCGTTGAGCTGTCCGGAGTAGACCTTCGCGGCGTACGCCTGGGATTCGTCGTCGACGTCGAATTCCCCGGACCCGTACAGGGCCAGGGTGCCCTCCGGGTAGGTCCCGCCTCGCCCGTCGGATTCCCCGGACACGTCACGGCGGTCATGTGCGGTGATCCGGCCGACCTGCACGGCGTCCGTGGTGGGGATGTTGCCGTGCGGCGCGGACCGTGTCGCCATCAGTGGCAGCGGGAGATCCCGCCACGACAGGGCATTCGGGGTGATGAATCGGCCGTCGGAGGTGTCGGCGCCCTCGACGATCCCGATCGGAATGTGGAAGGCGACCATCGGGCCACTGGGCACGTCGTCAGGCGCGTCGTCGCCAGTGGGAGTGCCATCAGATGTGTCGCTCAGGGCACCTTCCGCCCCAGGGTCGGCATCTGCCAGGGCGTCGGGCGCGGGGGGTGTGGCGACAGGGGCGGGCGTCACAGGGCTCTCCCGGCATGCGGGTTAGCCGGCAGACGCGGGGTCCGCATCCTCGCTGCCAGTCACTGTCAGGATAGGCGGGACGGGCTGTCGTGACGCGCGGGACCGGGCGGGGGCAGCAAGAAACCGGCACCCCTACGTGCGGGATGCCGGTCTACGCTTGGCGTGTCAGTGGGTCCTGCTGTGAATCTGGCGAATCCGCCGTCGACTCAGTCCGGGCACGGCGTCGGCTATCTCGCAATCAGCCATCCCGGCCGACTGCGCCCTAGCGATGGCCGCCCGTAGCGCATCGTCCGCCTTGCCCGTCACCTCCCGAGCAAGCGCCGCCATCGTGATGG
>NZ_CAKJTP010000216.1:0-5153 GCF_917627335.1 Protofrankia sp. CiT1
ACCGCAGCGTCCGTGAGACCGACCATCTGCGGCTGCGGATTCGCACGGCCGGCCAGGAGGAGTACGCCGCGGTGGCTTGCGCGGTCGGCCAGTGGGGGCAGCAGCTCTGCGACGCGGGCGCGGCGTCCCGGCTGACCCTGGCGACCTACCATCCCGAGATCGGCCGTTACGGCAGTGGCGCCGCGATGGACGCCGCCGAAGCGGTGTTCGCGGCAGACTCGCACGCGGTCGCGATCGCACTTCAGCTCCCGACGCCGCTCGCAGTCCATCCGATGGCGCTCGCTGCCATCGGCATGGTGGACATCGCCGACGGTTTCCACGCCGACCCCGTCCGCGCGAACGCCTGGCTGCTGGAGCACCTCGCCGCCAAAGCCGCGCCCGGTGCGGATCGGCTCGTCACCGAGCAGGTCACCCGCTGGGCAGCCCGAAGAGCCCTGCCGGGCGATACATCCCTGCCCACCGCCCTCGCCCAGACGTGGCAGGCCCGCCGGGAAGCGTTGACCCGCTATCGGTTCGCGCTCCCCGGGAACGCCGACGCCGATCGGATTCTGTCCACGCTCCTGCACATGCATCACAACCGCGCCAGGCTGATCGATCGCGCAGACGAGGCCACCTGCCGCCGTCTGGCCCGGCAGATCGCTCTCACCCGACGCGCACACACCACGGCGGACAGCCCGTGACCACGCGCTCCCGTTTCCCGACGGTCCCAGCCCTCGGCGATGCCGAATCGGCGCGCTGGGCTCAGTCCCTCGGCGACGGAGCACCAGGGATCGCACTGGCGCATATCGCCCGCGCCCGCGCTGGCCTCGACGGCTGGGAACCGGTGCACCGCCTCGCGATGGCGATGACACGTAGCCCGCTCAACGCCCATCCCGACACCGCCAGCCTGTACCAGGGCGCACCGGCCGTCGCCTACACCCTGCACACCGCCGGCCACCCCGCCTACGACGCCGCGCTCGCCACCCTCGACGACGCCATCGCCACCGTCATCCGGCAGCGTCTGGAGACCGCCCACCGCCGCATCGATCATGGGCAGCTGCCCCACGCCCGCGAGTACGACCTGATCAACGGACTCACCGGCCTCGGCGCCATCCTCCTGCACCGGGACCACGAAACCGCTCTTCTTCGGGACGTGCTCACCTACCTGGTGCGGCTGACCCGACCCATCCGCGTCAACGGCCGCGACCTGCCCGGCTGGTGGGCGACGGGCAGCCCCGACCGACGCGCATCCGCCCGGTGGAACGCCGGCCATGCCGGATTCGGCATGGCCCACGGCGTCGCCGGGCCGCTGGCGCTCCTGGCCATCACCAAGCGCCAAGGCATCACCACGGCGGGACACGTCGACGCGCTCCACACCATCGTCACGTGGCTTGACCAGTGGCGCAGAGGCCAGCGGCGGACCGACTGGTGGCCCGAAGTGATCGACCACAACGAGCTACGTACCGGCAGCGCAGCTCGCCCGGGGCCGCATCGACCGTCCTGGTGCTACGGCAGTCCCGGAATCGCCCGAGCCGAACACCTCGCAGCCCTCGCCATCGGCGACCAACAACGAGTTTCCAACGCGGTCGAGACCCTCATCGGATGCCTCACCGACGACCACCGGCTCGCACAGCTCACCGACGCGGGACTCTGCCACGGCTGGGCCGGGCTCCTCCTGACGGCCCACCGGGCCGCGGCCGACACCAGCACCGGCGAGCTCTCCGCCGCCCTGCGCGCCGCCCAAGCACACATGCACCGGTACCTACGCGGCAAGGGTGACCCCACCACCGCGGGACTCTTGGACGGCGCGACCGGCATCGCGCTCGCCCATTCTGCCCTGGAGATCACATCTGACTCGGCGCTGCCAGACTGGGACCGCTGCCTGTTGATCAACTAGCAGTTGGTTACCCCGCCGAGGCCGCTGTCACCACCATGCCCCCTGCCGCTGTGAAGGAGACTGATGGACACCACCGCAGCCACATCACCAGGCGCGTTGCGCGACCGCATGGTCGACCGCATCCTCACCAGCCAGGATCTGCCCCCGTGGGTCGAAACGGCGCTGCGTTCCGTCGAACGCCACCGCTACGTCCCCGAGGCGCCGCTGACCGACGCCTACGACGAGAAGGCGGTCATCACCCACGCCTTCCCCGACGGCACCCACCTCAGCTGCGCATCCGGCCCCACCATCGTGGCCGCCATGCTCACCGCCCTCGACGTCCGGCCCGGCCAGCGCATCCTGGAGATCGGCGCCGGAACCGGCTACAACGCGGCCCTTCTCGCCACCCTCGTGGGAACCGGCGGCCACGTCACCACCATCGACATCAACGCCGACGTCACCGCCGCAGCACGGCGCAACCTCGACGACACCGGCTTTCCTCACGTCCGCGTCCTCACCCGCGACGGCGCCGACGGCGCCGCCGAGGACGGCCCGTTCGACCGGGTCATCGTCACGGTCGGCGCCTGGGACATCCCACAGGCCTGGTGGGACCAGCTCGTCCCCGATGGCCGCCTCGTCCTCCCGCTGCGCTGGCGCGGCACCACCCGCGCTGTCGCACTCACCAGGCAGGATGACCACTGGAAGTCCGACTGGGTCTTCCTGTGCGGCTTCGTACCCATGCTCGGCCAGCCCGGCGAACGGAAGAGCGTCATCCACCCCGACGGCCTCGCCGCCCTGCACCACGACCTCGACCAGCCCATCGATACCGAGGCCCTGCGCGGCGTCCTCGACCGGGAGAAGTCCACCGTCTGGTCCGACGTGACCGTGCACGGCCAGGAACCCTTCGACCGCGTCTGGCTCCACCTCAGCGCCGTGGACGACGGCGCGGTCCGCATTGAGGCCGACCAGCAGGCTGTCACCGAGGGCCTGTGCACACCCGCGATCGCCTCGCGCAGCCCAGCCCTGGTCAAAGACGGCTCACTGGCCTACTTCACCATCCGACGCACCTCTGCCCCAGGGCGCTGGCAGCTCGGCGCCATCGGCCATGGACCCCTCGGTCACCGTCTCGCCTCACGGATCGTCGACCAGATCGACGCCTGGGACCACGACCGCACCGCCGACCCCGAAATCCTCGCCTTCCCGACCGGCACGCCGATCCCCAACCAGACGAAAGGCAAGATCATAACCAAGCCAGAGAACCGCCTGGTACTGCGCTACTAGCGGTACGCAACTGCTCCTGTCCAGGACGCCTGCCACCCGCGTACCCGCGCGACATCTCGCGGCAAGGCAGATCAGTTGCGGTCGGCGTGGAGAGGTGACAATGCCATCGCAAAGAGCGGCAACCTGCCACCCCGATCACTACTGCCCTGATAGTGATGGACCGGTTACCGTGGGCGGGTTCCGAGCTAGAACCGATCGGTGGCAGTAGCTGCCGGATCAGCGAGCATCCTTGACCTGGAAGGGGTGGCAACGTCGACATGAACAGGCCCAGCCAAAGGGTTGAGCAGGACGAGTTGCGGACTCGGATGCACGCGACCGGCATGAGCCACCACGAGATCGCGATCGAGTTCGCCCGCCGCTACCGGCTACGCCCCCGCGCCGCCTACCGTGTCGCACACGGCTGGACACAGCAGCAGGCCGCCGATCGCATCAACGCCCACGCCGTCCGTGCCGGCCTCGACCCGGAGGGCGCCGCCCCGATGACCGCGCCGCGGCTGTCTGAGGTGGAGAACTGGCCTCACCCTGCCCGGCGGCGTCCCACCCCGCAGATCCTCGCCCTGCTCGCCGAGGTGTACGGATGCGATCTCCACGCCTTGGTCGATGTCGACGACCGTGAACACCTCCCTCCGGCGGACGTGTTCCTGATCAACGGCATGCGCCGTCCGCCGGACCGCGTGGCTGCGTCGTCGACGGCCTCTTCGATCACGCCCTCGGCGCCACCATGGGGCACGACTACCGAAGGACCGGTCGAAGTCGCCTTCAGCGCAGCCAGAGCTGGGCAAGCACCGGCCCCCAGCTCGGCCGGTCCCGCCGACGAAGGCAACGTGATCATTTTTCCGCAACTCGCCCCGGACGGGAGGATCGTCCTCATGCCACTCGATCGCCGGGGTTTCCTGCGTGGCCTGGGCCTCACCGCAGCCAGCGGCGCAGCCCTCAGCCCGCTCGCCACGATGCCGACGATCCCACCAGGATCGTCCTCCATCGACCCACGCGTCGTCGATCACTTCGCACGCCTGCGCGCCGTGCTCGCGGAGAACGACAACCTCTTCGGACCGCGCCAGGTCATCACCACAGCGCAGGAACAGACCGGCCTCATCGCCACCCATCTCCGACACGGCACGAATTCGCGCCCACAACGGCAGACCCTGCTCCACATCCAAACGCAGTTCGCTGATCTCCTCGGCTGGCTCCACCAAGACAGCGGAGATCACGCCACCGCCGGATACTGGCTCGACCGAGCGCTGGAATGGTCACACCGCGCAGGCGATCCCAAGGCCACGGTGTTCATCCTCGCGCGCAAGAGCCAACTCGCCGCCGACCGTGGCGACCCAGATGAAGCTGTCGATGTCGCCGACGCAGCGTTGACCAGCGCGGAGCCAACCGGTCGTCTTGCCGTCATCGCCGCGACCTACAGCGCGTACGGCCACGCACTACGGGGCGAGAAAACCACCTGCCTGACGCTCTACGACCGCGCCCATGACATCCTCGACCGGGCCGGGCCCGACACCGGCCCCTGGGGCGAGTTCTTCAGTCCCGCCTACATCGAAGTCCAGCGGGCACACAGCCTCGCCGCACTGGGTGACTACCCGGCCGCAGCCACCGGGTTCCGGGCCGCGATCGACGGCCTCCCCCCGGCCTTCTACCGCGACCGCGGTGTCTACCTCGCTCGCGAAGCCCTCGCGCACGCAGGAGCACGCGAACCAGAGCAAGCCGCCGTACTCGGTCTCAACGCGCTCACGGTTGGCGCCAGCACGCACTCCGGACGGATCATGACCAGTCTGCGGTCCCTGCGTGACGCCGTCGCCGGATGGCAGACTGTCCCCCAGGTACGCGAGTTCCGCCAGGCGATGGACCGGGCCACCACGGCCATCACCGGCTGACTACCATCCCGCCACCGGCGATCCGGTCCGCCCCTACCAGGGGCCGGCCCCAGGGAGGACGAGCCGCTCCATGACCCAGCTCGACGACCACCGCTGGATGACCCGGGCCATCGACCTCGCCCACCGCTGCCCACCTG
>NZ_CAKJTP010000217.1:0-5134 GCF_917627335.1 Protofrankia sp. CiT1
TCGTCAACGCGAACGCCCATCGCCGCCAGAAAATCGCTGCCGGTTGCGGAGTCCGCGGAGATGATCTGAACGGTGACGCTTTCCGCATCAACGCCATGCCCGCTGTCGCCATCGGTGATGACGGCATGAAGGGTGGCGGCATCGCTTCCCGCTCCCGCGTCAGCGGTGAGGATGACGGCAGCGAGCGTGGCGGCGTCGGCACCGGTTCCGCCGTCAACGTCGGTACGGGCCGCGGCGTCGTCAGCGTCTATCTGCTGAAGGTCACCGCCGGTGGCGGTGTCCACCCCCGCCAGCGTGGCGGTCACGCTGGCGGACTCCGTCGCAATGCCGCTATCCGCACCTGCTACGAATCCGCCGTACGTGGCGGCGTCTACTCCCGCACCACTGTCAGTGCCGGCAAGCAGCGCGGCCAGAGACACCGCGTCTGCTGCGGTTCCTGTATCGCCGTCAACGAGAATGACGGTGATCGTTTCCGTACTGCTGCCGACACCACTATCACTGTCGGCGATGCCAGCAGCGACGCTCGCGGCATCCACGCCCGTGCCAGTGTCGGCACTGGAAACAGGCGTATCGCCCGCGCCATGCAGGAGGAGCAGCAGAGACACGCCGACCCCCGTCTAGTTCATCGTGATGGTGACCCGGCCCACCTTGATCGCACGAGCTGCGCCGAGGTTCACCAGCCGAACGAAGTACCCAAGTCCCGTAGAAGCCCCCGGCACCCGGGTGGTGTGCGTGGTCAGCAGGACGTCGTTGATGAGGAATCGGACGGCGGTCCGGGCGGCGTTGACCTCCACAACAAGGTGATAGGCGGTGTCGACGGCAATCGCCTGGGTTGTGGCCTGGACCTCGGCTGCGGTCCCGTCGCAGGTGACCGACCGCCAGAACGCGGTGCCATCCAGGCCGGTGTCATAGCGGAACGCCGCGGCGTGCTGCGTTGTCGGATCAGCGGACAGGCTGGACAGATCGGATGATGCGAGGCCGATGTAGTAGCGCACGGAGGTCACCGCAGAGGGGTCTGTTTTGACCCGGGCGTAGAACAGCGGCGCCCACTGCGCCTGGGCGTACCCGGAGAAGTTCGACGAAACCCAGCCCATGGTGCGGTTGGTGGTATCGGAGGTGTAGCCGATCAGCGGACCATCAGCGTCATCCGCATTGGCCACCGTGATTCCGGTACCGGAACTCAGCGTGGGGGTGGCCGCGAATCCTGCCTGGGCGACGGAGGTCTGATTGGGGTTGGTGTAGGCGTACATCATCCGGCGGCGTAGCGGAACGGCCAGCTCGTCGGTGATGCCTGCGCGGGACCGGTAGTGCAGCCGTCCCCCCACCGCGTAGATGATCCCACCCGGGTTGCTCGACAGGCCGTCGACGGTGTGGGTGCCGTCGGGGTTCGTCGTCGGGGTGGTCGTCGCGTCGGCCACGGCCAGGACCCCGACGCCATCGCCCGGGTCGGCCTGATTGACCACCACGGTTCCGTCGGTCCGTAGTCGGGCCTTGATGTTGACGGGGGGGTAGATGGGCATCAGGCGGCCGTCCCCAGCGCGTAGAGCAGAGTCCCGGATGCGGTGGAACCCAGCATGGAGATCGCCCGGGTGGACAGCTGGAGAGGCACCTCGTACCGCTCACCGGGGCCGAGATCGACGTGGTAAACGCTCGACGTCGGTGCGGTGCTGTCATACCGCAGGTACACCGTGGCGGTCGTGGACGCGTTCTTCATGATGACCACGACGCGGCTGTCGTCAGCGGCGATCTGGGATGTCGACGCGGTGGTGTCGATCGTCCATGCTCCGTGAGTGATCGCGGACGCGCGGGCGAGCCGGACCACCTGCTGATGGTCCCCGCCGGTCAGCTGGTAGGTGTCGATCGCCGTCCCAGACCCGGCGGTAATCGCAACACTACTGTCGCCCATTGTTGGCTACCCTCGATCAGGACAGGGTGATCGTGACGGTGAGGACCCACTGGCCGACCGACGTCTTCGAGCCCATGTCGGTCACTTTCCGGTTGAGCATTCGGCCGCCGGAGGAGCCGTTGAAGATGCCCCATTCCTGCCAGGAGTAGTTCGCGTCCGTCGTAGCGAACGTGGATTTGAACGTGATAGTCGCGGCGCCGGATGTGGTGCCGTCGGTGTGCTGCGGATAGGTGGCATCCATCGCCTTGCGGGTCTTGTTGGTGGACGCTTGCAGGTCAGTCTGGGTCGCCGCCGCCGCGGTGGTGGAGTCTCCGACGCCAAGGTAGGCGTTGCCGTTATTGAAGTAGGTCAGCGTCTGAGCCGCTGTCGCCGTGCCATTCCCGATCAGCGACTGGAACAGGCAGGAGATACCGCCGTTGAGGAGGATGTTTCCCTCGCCGGCAACGGTCTCGTACAGGAATGCTGGTGCGATCACATCGCCGTGGTATTTCTCGACGGTCCAGGCCACGGTCCACCGCGCAGCATCGGCATCATGGATCCCGACGCCCACGCGGGTCCCGTCGTGGGCGGTGCCACCGTCTCTGTCTATGCCCATCCGGGCCTCCTCTACGGGTGGTGCGGAGTCAGGGCGCCGCGGTTTCTGGAATGTTGGATGCGCCGGAGGCGGCCCCGTCGACGGCGTTGTTGGTGTAGACCTTGTTGCCGTGGTTCACGGGACTGTTGGCAGCAATCATGAATCCGTAGCCTGTCGCCGGGCTGCAATGGCAGGTGTTCCCGTCGAAAACGTTGTTCTGGCCGGACGTGATAGCTGGCTGCGTGGTGCCGTCCCAGTTCACATAGGGGCCGGTGACGAACTTGCTACTGGGGCTGATGTTGCCGGATGTGATGTAGTGCGTCTGATGGCCATCCGTCATGATGGTGGTACCGGTGTTGCCCTTGATGGTCCACCCGGAGCCCTTGATATCGGTCCAGGAGTCCGCGAAGTTGGCGCCCTGGATGAGGGTCCCGTCAAACGTGTTGCCCTGGACCAGGCCGCCGACGGTGCCTTCTTTGACGTCCACGCATTCGGCGGTGCCCGTCAAGCAGGTGTTGTTCAGGAACTTGTTGCGGTGGCACAGATCCGGGTAGCCGCTCGCCGCCGCGGGCTTGCGCGTGCTGGCTGTCCAGTTTGACTCGGCAGTGCCGCAGTACATGGACTCGCCGTAGTTCGCGTTCTGTTCTCCGGTGTGGGAGATGGTGCAGTTCTGGACGGTCGAGTCCGTGGTCTCATTCCGGAAGTGCACGCCCTCGTTTCCGATGTGCGTCACGGTCAGCCCGTCAATGGTGACGAATTTCGACCGCTCCACCATCACGCCCTTGAGGTGGTATTGCACAGTGAATCCGCTGACGATCAGGTAGCTACAGTTATCGATCCCCACGCCATATCCGGCGGACACGCTGTTGCTCCCGCCACCGTTGTCCACGATGGCGCTGGTGGCGCCAGTGACCGTGATCGGGTTCGCGGCCGTGCCATGCACGCCGCTGATCGCTAGGTTGCCGGCGAACGTCGTGGACGACGCCAGGGTCAGAACATCTCCGGGGAGCGCGGACAGCAGGGCGTTGCCCAGCGTTTCCAGCGTGGAATATGTGCCCGTCTGGGATGCCCCGGCCGAGGATGACCCTGATGCCAGGTAGGCGATCGCGACACCCGCGGAGTTTTTCGCGGTGGACACCGTTGCTTTCGCCTGCACCGATGAGGGGCTCGCGACCAGCCGATACTCGGCGAAGAGTTCCCGGGATGATGATGACGACCCGGCCTGGGTGTATCCCAACGCCGTCATACCCGTGCCGGGGGTAAACGTCAGGGCGGTGTTGTTCCCGGCCATGGACCAGGCGGCCACGAGGAAATCGTTATCGGAGGTGGTGCTGATCGCACCGGTTGACAATGCCGTGGAGTTGTTCGCCACGCCCGTGGTCGATCCGTCCCGTGCGCCTTTGATGCCGGCGACCTGATGGGCCTGGACCCCGATCTGGTTGCGCGCGGACGCGAACGTCAACGTAATCGTCTGACCCGAGGCCAGCGCGGTGACGTTATGCGCGGAGAAAATGTAGGTTGTGACCGCTGACCCGTTGGCGACTTGGCCGTCCAGGTTGTAGGTGTTGCTCGCGCTGTCGGTGCATGTCGCCGATACCGCGCCGTTGGCGTCGGCAATCACAATGATGGACCGGCCCGCCGCGACCGCCGTTGCGGTGGTCAGCACGGCGGTCGTGTTGGACGTGGTCACGATGGCTTCGCCAATGGACCCGCCGTAGGCCGGCACTGCTGCCGCCCCGGTCGGGGTTCCCGGGTCGATCGCAGAGTAGGCGAACGTGACGCCGCTGTAGTTCTTCGCGCTCGACACGGTGGCGGTGGCGGCCACTGAGGATGGGTCCGTTACCACCTGATACTCGGCGTACATATCCCGGGACGACCCGCCCGCAGCGGCCTGGTTCGTGCCGGCATCCGTCCACCCTGAGCCCGGGGTGAACGTCAAGCTCGTGCCATTGGATGCCATCCCGAACACCGTGAACAGGAAGTCCCGGCCCAGCGTGGTCCCGATCGGCCCGGTCGCCAGCGCGGTTGCCGCGTTCCCCGTCCCGGTGGACACGCCGTCTCCGGGATCGGTGTTGACGTCCTTGAGGCCGCCGATTTCGTGTGCTTTCGCGGTGACCAGCGTGCGCGCCGTGGGGAACGTGACGGTGATGGTGCTCCCAGACGCCATCGGGTAGATGTTGATCGTGGACGCGAGATACGTCGTGGTCGCCGTGCCGTTCGATGCGTACGCATCGACTTGGTAAGTGTTACCCGCGGAGTCGGTGACGGTCGGAGTTTCCGCGCCGTTGGCGACGATCCCTAGGATGACCGCGTTGGACAGCGCCGCAGCCCCCGTCGTCGTCACCGTCAGCGTCGTTCCCGACGCCGTCAGCGCGTTCGATCCCAGGGCCTTGACGTAGGCGGGCGGCCCGGACCACGCCGAGGTCGGCGCCGCAGGAGTCACGGCATTGGAGGCGGCGGAGGGCGCGGAGGTCCCGGCCTGGTTGGTCGCGGTGACCGTGACGGTCACGGTCACGCCGTTGGTCAGCCCGGCCAGCGTGATGGGGCTGGACGTCCCGATCGCGGTCTGCCCGGTGGATGCGGTCACCGTGTATTTACTGATCGTCCCGCCGCCGGCTGATCCCGGGGTGAACGAGACGGTGACCTTCCCGTTC
>NZ_CAKJTP010000218.1:0-516 GCF_917627335.1 Protofrankia sp. CiT1
ACTAAGGAGAAATCTGAATACTGGACTTCTTGGCATATTTCCAATATGCTGTTGACATGGCCAATGAATCAGGCTCCAGAATCCCGCGGCGAACCCTAGAAGATATCCGAGCGCTGGCGTTGAGCGCATATGACCGTGGCATGGCCGTGGATCAGGTGTGCCACGCGTTTGAAATTGGCCGGTCGACATTCTTTGGATGGCTCAAGATCCGACGCGAAGGGGGGCCGGAAGCACTCAAGGTGAAGCAGTCTCCTGGCCCCCAACCAAAGCTGACCAAGGAGCAGATTGATATTCTTTTGCGGCTCATCGTAGGCAATGACCCGCGGCAGTTGCAGTTCGACTTTGCTCTCTGGACGCGCGACATGATTCGTGACGTGATCCGGCGGAAGTTCGGGGTCGAGTACACACCTCAGGGGGTCGGGAAGTTGCTGCATCGAATGGGGTTGTCACCCCAACGTCCGCTGACGCGGGCTTGGCAGAAGGATTCGGACAAGGTTAAGAAGTGGAAGGAGGAGG
>NZ_CAKJTP010000218.1:792-1281 GCF_917627335.1 Protofrankia sp. CiT1
CCCCAGTAGGACAAACGCCAATCGTGCACGGAACTGGTGACCGGGATTCCGTTAACATGATTTCCGCAATATCGGCTCAGGGTAAGCTGCACTTCCAGCTTCTCGACAACCAGAACGTGAACTCGAAAATCTTCATCGAGTTCTGCGAGAAGTTGTTGCACGATATCGACGGCAAAATCTATCTGATCGTCGACGGACACGGCTCGCACAAGTCGAAGGAAACTCAGGCGTTCGTCAAGTCGACAGACGGGCGTCTTAAGCTCTTCCTCCTGCCGCCGTACTCGCCGGAACTAAATCCGGACGAATGGGTCTGGAAGAACGTCAAGTATGATCGAATCGGCCGAATGGCAGCACGCACTCGCGACGAGATGCGAGCCGGGATCAAGGATGCGTTCGCTCGACTCGTTGCAGGTCCCGAACTCGTTCGCAGTTTCTTCAAGTCTCCCGATCTTGCCTATATAGACTCCAGTAGTCTAGTTTCGTGTTAGT
>NZ_CAKJTP010000218.1:2004-4560 GCF_917627335.1 Protofrankia sp. CiT1
ACCGTCAATTTCAGGGCCTGGAGAAGCGACAGGGTCTTGGGCCGGCCGACCGGTTTGTCCCAGTCAGGGAAAGCCTGCTCGGCGCGTTCGATGACCACAGCCGTCGCTCGGTGACTCAGCCCGGGAAGATGATACATGGAGGGCACCCTTCCTACGACATAGAAAATGTCGCAGAATCTCTAACGATGGGGAGGGCCTGTGTATTCCATGACGCGCTGGGTCTGCCCGGTACCAAAGAACGCAGGAAGTTGGCGGGTAGCGATCTCCCCATACGGCTACTGACGAACGTATTGTTCCTGTTGCCGGTATCAGAATTTCAATGAAAACCGATTCGAATAGGGTTTCCGAACAGCTTCAGGTTGTGGCGGGGTTCTGGCTGACAGTGTCCGTGCTGGGCCGGGGTGTCCACTCGTCTTCGAGGATGGAATGGACGATGGAATCACGCCAGGCACCGCGGACACAGACATGTCCGCGGATACGGCCTTCCTCGATCATGCCAAGTTTGTTCATGAGCTGGTCGGAGACGGTGTTGTCGGGGGAGCGTGCGCCCCAGATGCGGTGCATCCCGAGTTCGGCAAAGCCCAGGCGGTGCAGGAGCCGGACGGTTTCGGCACCGTAGCCGCGACCCCACTGGTCGGCGCGGAGCGCGAACCCGATTTGGGCGCTGCGCTGGGCGGGATGGCCGCTGTCGACCGCAAGCCGGCCGAACCCGATCATCTCGGTGGTGTCGGGGATCGCGACAGCCAGGGAGTATTCCACGCGGGGTTCGATCGTGGCGGTACGGATAGCCATCGCAATGGTGGCGGCGACCTGGTCGCGGGTACGCGGGTCGAAGCTCATGTACCGGGTGACGGCGGGATCGCCGTAGATGGCGAGAAGCGCATCAACGTCGCTGTCGGTGAACTCGCGCACACACAGGCCATTACCATCGATCCGTACCGGGTACACCCGGCTGACCCTATCGGAGGGCGGCGGCTGCCGAGACGGCGGAGAATGCTTCGATCTCCTGCTGAAGGTCACGCGCTGCGGTGGTCTCCCCGGCCGGACCTGAGCGCAGAGCGGTGTGTATCCGGTTGACGCTGGCGATGATGCCGGCTATGCGCTGGTCAGCGGGCAGGTCAAGGACGGGGCGGAGCGACTCGGCCGCGCCTTCGAGGTTCCCGCCGGTGAGACGTGCCCATGCCTGGTCGGCGCGGGCTCCGGCCTCGTCGCTGAAGGACCGTTCGTCGATGTCGGCATGTTCGTAGGCGGCGATCGCCTCGCTGGCCGTCTCTTCCGCGCGGAGGGAGGCACCATCGACCCAGATGCGGGCGTCGGCAGCGTAGTAAAGCTGCCGGGGCCTGGTGAAGGTCAGGATGCCACCGAACTCATCCAACTCATCGGGTTCGAGTCGTTCCCGGGCCTCGTCGGCGCGGGTGATGGCGCTTTCGGCCTGTTCCGCGGCGCCGAGGACCGCCCAGCTGCGGGCCTCCTGGGCCAGAAGCCATGTCGTGGCCGTTCCGTGGACCCGCTGCGCGGGGTCGGCGCCCAGCTCGGCGTACTGGACGGCTTCGCGGTGGCGACCGGCCCAGTAGGCGATCATCGATTGGAGTCCGCGGGTCCAGACCTTGAGGCCGTCGTGTCCGGCGTTGTCCGCGCAGATGTAGGCGGTGCGGGCTTGGGTCATCGCGGCCTGTGGCTGCCCGACGTCATGGGATGCTTTCGCGAGCATTCCGGACACGGCACCGGCCAACAGGTACAGGCTTCGCTGGGGCGTCGAGACCTGCCGGGCCTCCAACAGCCGGAATGTTGCTTCCTGAAGATCGACGAGATCGCCGAGGATCGTTGACAGGGGGCTGACGGGATAGGCGCGGGCAAGGCGGGTCACTTCGTCATGAACAAGATCGATTGTGTCGGGTCCGACGGTGTCGCTGCCGACTGCGACCGCGAAGCGCAGTGCTTTCCGTGCGGCCATCGTGACCAGCCCTTCCACCTGTTGGACGGGAACGCCGTACCACCTGTCTCCATCCATAGTGCGCGCTCGATCGTCGAACGACTCGGCTACGACAAGACTCGAACCGATCAGTAGGTGTACGGGCTGTCCGTGGGGCACTGTGCCAGCCGGTCGCCTCATCCCCGATTGGATCATGCTTGGGTTGGATGCGCCGGGCTCCAAGCCGGTAGCGCGTGATGGTGCCGGTGTCTCCCACGGGCGGGGCGCAAGGCGCAGGAGCCGACCGGGGACCCTGAGTCCGTCCGAGATCCGTTCGATGACATCGAAGGATGCGACCCGATCCTCACCCCTCATGATCTTGCTGACGCGTCCTTGGGTCATGCCCGCGACCTGGGATGCGATCCGGTCCTGACTCGCGCCGTCGTACTTGCGCATCAGCAGGAACACGGACATGAAGTCATGCGTGGCAAGGGCGGAGCGCATGTCTTCGCGGGCCAGTAACTCCGGGGACACCGTGTAGGGGCCGAGCGCCGATGACATGCGGTGAGTCCTTCCGGTAGAAGAGGGGGTCACACCTCGTAGCAGGACTACCGCGAGAGTACACAGATCATCATCTGTGTGTA